>JAUIGQ010000044.1 GCA_030429925.1 Bacteroidia bacterium
GAAATAGGGCCAGAATTCTACCTGCTAGAGAAATATCTCTCAATTCAACATCAATTCCTGCTGCTCTGGTAAATCTCTTTACAATAGGTAAGAAGGATTGAGTTGCCAAGTAAGGGGCTTCATCAGTTTTGGTGTAAATGATCTTTTGCGACATGCTTGTTATGTTTTGAGGCTGTGTGTTGTAATTATTTTGGGCCGCAAAGATATACCTTTATAGACGCTTTGAAAAGAGATTATTTTAGTGAAAAAGCAACACTGAGATTTTTGCTTTGTCTATAGTTTGGAATTTGAAATTGGAAGCTTCTACTCCACATATTCACGACCGGTTGGTGCGAAGAGCAGCAGCAGGTGAGGGCAATGCACAAACAGAGCTTTACGACCTATACTCAAAAGCGATGTTCAATGTAGCATACCGCATGCTGAATAATTTGGAGAGTGCTGAGGATCTAATGCATGAGGCTTTTATCCATGCTTTCCAGAAGCTAGATCAGTTCCAGTTTGAATCTACCTTCGGACATTGGTTGAAGAGAATAGTCATCAATAAGTGCTTGAATTACTTAAGAAGAGAGAAGATGATCATGGAGAAGGAGGTAGAGCTGCAAAATGAAGCATTGGTGAATGATGATGAGAACGATGGTTGGAGCGCTTCATTTGAATTGAATGATATTGTAGAAGCTACAAAGAGCTTGGCAAAAAAACATGCAATGGTGTTCAACCTCTATATGATCGAAGGGTATGATCATGAGGAGATCAGCGAGATCATGGGAATATCAAGTAGCACTTCTAGGTCGCAATTGAGCAGAGCCAAACAAAACTTAAAAGAATTATTGATCAATAAACTAAATAAATCACATGTCAGATCTTAAAAAAAGATTTTCAGGATCCAATATGGAGGAGATGGAATTGCCCAAAGGTCATCGTGAAAGGTTTTTGTCCAAATTGGATAAAGACCGATCAAAAGGGCGTAGCCATCTCTGGAAAGTTGCAGCAGGCTTGGCAATAGTGATCGCCTCCTCTGCAATTTATTGGAGTGCTAAAAACTCTGTCTTGCAAACAGCAGAAGTGAAAGAGCAAGAAGAGGAGCAGCTTGAGAGCGAATATGCTATCCCAATAGAGGATGCAGCGGTTTATTACAAGCAAACATTGGAGGCCCAATTTGCAAAGCTGAACGAATTCTATAAGGATGAAGATAGCAAGCAATTGATTGAGGAAACCAAATTGCTGATCGCTGAACTGCAAAAAGAATATGAAAAGCTGGAAAAGGATCTAGAAAGAACCGGCGATGAGAGGATTGTGATCGCTATGATCGGCAACTATCAGAAGCGTATAGAGCTGTTGGAAGAGCTGGTATTGAAATTAAATTATATCAAACAATTAAAACTAGAACAGAATGAAAAAGCAAACCAAAATGCATAGACTTTTTAGAAGTGGCTTGCTATTGATCGCAGCAGTTGCAATTAGTATTCAACTATCTGCGAAGAGTGCTGAGAAGAACAAACAGATCAGTAAAAATTTTAAAGTGGTAGAAAATCAAGTTCTCGAGATCGAAAACCAGTTTGGCTTTGTCAATATCACCACTTGGGATAGTAAGGAAGTGCAATTAACTATTGATATCCAGGTAGAGCAAAAGAATGAAGATAAAGCTCAAGCCCTATTGGATCAAATAGAGATCGAGATCAAAGAGTCTAAAGAACAATTGAGGATCAGGACTAAAATGGGTAATGAAGACCAGGATATCAATATTGATGGTAATAAGAAGATCGAGGTGAACTATACCATCAAGATGCCTGCCTCCATGACCCTTGACCTGGAAAATAAGTTTGGTGATGTAACCATCGATAAGCTAAGTGGTAAGGTTGATCTTGAGGTTCAGTTCGGCACTGCTAAGATTGGCAGTCTTAGTGGCAAGATGAACGATCTAACTTTTAAATTCTCTGATCCCGTGATCATTGATGAGATTGCAGGAGGGGAGATCGAATTGAAATTTTCCAAGCTGAACCTTGGCAAGGCAGGAGATCTTGAGTTTGATTCGCAAATGTCGAATTCAACTATCGGAACAGTCAAGAAGGGCGATATGAAGGTGTCTTATGGTTCAATGGAAATAGAGGGGATCCAAGGATTGGATCTTAATTCTTCCATGTCTACCATAAAGATAGGTGAGCTGGCTGATGGTGGAGAATTTGATGTTCAATATGGAAAGTTAGACATCGATAAATTGAGCAAAAACTTTAAGGGACTCACCATTGATAGCAAGTTTACCCCGGTAACCATAAATGTAGAAGCAGGAGCTGCTTTTGAGCTGGATGCAAACACTAAAATGTCTAACCTAGACCTGCCATCTGGCTATAAAGTTGAGGATGCATCAGAATATGTAAACAATGAGTACTTCAAGGGAGTGATAGGAGAAAAGGGAGGAGAGTTGCCTAAAATGAAGGTAACCAACCAATTTGGTAAGGTGGAGATAAAATAAGAAGTACTTAGATTAATCAATAAAAAAACCCTGAAGCAGACCAAGGTCACTTCAGGGTTTTTACTACCACAAATCTAGAAGGTTCTAATATCCGAACACTTCAGTAAGACTCAACTCTTTAGTTGGTCCGTAAGATTTTAATGTTTTCAGGTTGAGCTTGCTCTTGTCTCCAATTACCATAATGTTGTAATCGCTGTTCTTGATATTGCTCTCATGGAAAGCTTTCAGATCAGCCATTGTCATATTAGGTACTTGCTCGTAAACATCTTTTCTAAGATCATAATCAACTCCTCTTTTTGAAGCTGTTTCATAGTTCCAAAGCTTGGATGCTTTGGTGATCCTTTCAGTTCTGATCTTTTCAAGTGCTGCTTTCTTTGCTAGTTCAAAGCTCTTCTCCGATTCAGGCATATTGTTCAATAGATCCATCATGCCGGCCATTGCTTCAGGAAGCTTATCAGCTTGAGCACCGATATAGGCCATTACATAATGAGATTTCGCAGAATCAGAAGGTGAGCGATAAACAGAATAAACAGAGTAGGCCAATGCCTTAGATTCTCTCATCTCTTGGAATACGATGGATCCCATTCCTCCGCCAAAATATTCATTGAAGATAGCGGCAGCTGCAACGTCTTTAGGATCGTAAAGCTTCTTCTTGGAAAGCATTAGGATCTCAACTTGCTCCATATCATAGTCTACATAATAAACTTTTGTTCCTTCATTTTCTATCTCTGCAAACTCTTTTCCTGAAGGTAGATCTTTCATCTCAGCAGGAGCATTGTGCATTTCATTGAGTTTGGAAGCTAGTTCAGAGTTGCTCAAAGGTCCATAGTATAGAGCTCTGTGCTTGTACTGACTGAGATCCTTGATCAATGCAGTCAACTCATTCGGGTCGATCGACTTCAATTCTTCCTCAGGCAGAATATTCTTGAACGGATTATCATTTCCATGATAGGCGTAACTCATCATACCGCCCCAAAGGATGTTTCCTTTAGACAGTTTTGCATCTGATCTTTCTTTCATGGTATTGGATACCATATTGTCATAAGCTTCTTGATCTGCTTTCGCATTAGCCAGCAAATGCTCGAAAAGTTTCACCCCTTCGTCGAAATTGTCGTTCAAGCCTGTTAAGTAAACATATACTCTGTCTTCACTTGCAAATACATCAAAGTCGCAACCGATCTTATAGAATTCTTGCTGGATCTCAGCGGGACTATACTTGTCGGTTCCCAGGAATGGAAGGTAGTTGATAGCAAGATCCAACTTGATGTTGTTGTTCTTGCCCATGTCAAATAGATAATAAAGTGTGAAAAGCTCATTGCTCTCATTCTTTACAGATCTGATCACCATACCGTTTTCTGCTTTGGACTCATCTATGTCTTTAGCATAGTCAAGGAATCTTGGTTGAATGTCATCTACTTCCATCTCACTGATCATAGTAAGGAAGGGAGAAGCATCGTCTCTGTTTACTTCAACAGGAGTGATCTTAGGCTTTTCGATCTTTGGGATCGTATTGTCTTCGCCGGTCATCTTATAAACAACTATATAATTGTCGTTGTAATGTTTCTTGGCAAAGTCAATGATGTCTTGTTTAGAGTATTTCTCTAGTTCTTCTATACTCTTAACTTCTTCTTCCCATGGAGTTTTCTGAATGAATGAATTAACCATCATATTCGTTCTACCCCAGTTGTTTTCTAATCTTCTAATTCTGGAAAGTTTTAAGTCATTAATACAAGCTTGCGGAAGCCAGTCGGGGAAATTTCCATTCTTCAGACTGTCTATTTGATCTAGCAACAATTGCTCAACTTCTACAAGCGACTGGCCTTGTTTTGCTCTACCATTCAGCATGTGAGCTGAATAATCGCTCAAAATGTAGGTAAAGGAAGAGGCTCCTAATACAGCTTGCTTTTGATTGAGGTTCAAGTCGATCAAACCTGCCGTAGAGTTCGCTAGAATCATATCACACAGTTGGATCAAGTCTGCTTCCTCGCTGTGAGCTCCGGGGAAACGGTATGCCATATACATGAACTCTGCATCCGGACCATAAACAGTGTCTCTTACAATACCTTGGATAGGCTCCTCTTTGGTTACCGTAAACTCAGGTACATCAGATGCTTCAATTGTTCCAAACTTCTCTTTTACCATGGCAATAACTGAGTCCGGGTTAAAATCACCGGCCAACATGATCGCCATATTGTTAGGCACATAATAAGTGTTGAAGTATTTCTTGATCTCAGTGATCGAAGGGTTCTTCAAGTGCTCAATGGTTCCAATGGTGGTTTGTTGTCCGTATTGATGAGTAGGGAAGAGGTTGTCCATTAGAGAGTAGAATGCTTTTCTACCATCGTTATCCAACGTTCTGTTCTTTTCTTCATACACAGCTTCCAACTCGGTGTGGAACAATCTCAGTTGAGGATTTCTGAATCTCTCAGCCTCAACGTTCAACCATTTCTCTAATTGGTTGGTTGGGATATCATTGATATAGACAGTTCTTTCTTGAGAGGTATAAGCATTGGTGCCTTTTGCACCCATTTCAGAAACCATCTTATCGTACTCGTTCGCAATGGCAAGTTTTGAAGCTAAGAGGGAAACACTATCGATCTGTGCGTAAATGGCCTTTCTCGCTTCATCTTCTTTTGTTTGACGATAAACATCATATAGACTATCGATCTGAGCCAATAAGGGACCTTCTTCACTAAAGTCGGTGGTGCCATATTGATCAGTTCCCTTAAAGAGCATATGCTCTAAATAGTGAGCCAATCCTGTGGCAGTTGAAGGATCGTTCTTGCTTCCAGCTCTTACTGCAATGGCAGTATTCACACGAGGGGCTTCCTCATTGACTGATAAGTATACTTTGAGACCGTTATCAAGAGTATAGATCCTTGTGTTGGTAGGATCGTTCTCGATCGTCTCATATTCTTTTTGAGCTGATTTCTTGTCAGCAGTAGGACCGCATGATAAAATTGCCAATCCAATAAATAGTGACATGGCAAATAGCCATACCCTATTGGTTCTTGATGTCATGATTAGAAAATTAGTTAAACAATAAGGAGCGAAAATAAGGAAAGTCACTCATTATCAGTGAAAAATTGCATGAATGGGTAAATTGAACTATAAGTGGTTCTTGAGATAGGCTTGCATAAAATTCAAGGCCTAACTATTTGTAATTGATCAAAAGAAATCCAAGTCAAGTTGTTTCTTCAAAAGAAGCAGATCAGGATTCTTTTCGGCCATCTCTTTGAACTTTTCCTCATCTGTGTATGCTCTCCTTTGCTTTTTGTCCTTATTTACCTTGGTGTGGATCTCAATGGCGCCATTGGATAGCTTTTTTCTAAGATGATCATGCAGGTCAGTTCTGAAATGTAACATCTCTTCAGCCTGAGATTTATTATCTACAACTACCTCAATTTTGAAATTCTCTTGGATCTTAGGTTTTCTGCTGGTCATTGAAGTGTAGACCATGGAGCTTCCTTCCCTTGCTTCTTCCTTGACCTTTTCCGCCAATTCATCCCATACCTTTTGGAATTCTTCCTCACTGAACTCATTTCTATCATCGCTAGTATAGGCTTCTTTCTCCTTATTGGCTTCCTCTGCTTCTTGCTTGGAAGTGAGTTCGTGAATAGAAAGACTTCTGGTACGGTTAGGTTTGAAGTCGGTTTGAATCTCTTTTTTTACTCTAGTAGAGGAAGGTGTTTGTTGATCAGCAATTGGAGTTCTTTTCTTCTCCTCTACTGTTTCTTCTACCTTCTCATCTTCGTTCTCCGGGACTGATTTAGAGTCTGATGATTCCTTTTCAACAAGCTCAGAAATCGATTCAATGTCTGAATTTTCAGCTTTCTCCTCTCCACTTTCTGCATTCTCATTTCTGCTTTCCTCACTGGCTTCGACTCCTTGACTGCCAGAGTCTTGTAAGGCGGGCCCTTCGCTATGGCTGACTTCAGAGTTTAATTTCTGTGGTTCTGCACTCTGATTATTTGACTTTCTGTTTATCTGATTATTTCCATGAAGCGAGCTTTGCTCAGCTTCATGACTCCTTATCTCAAACTTTTTTTTTTGAGGGGGAGGAGAGGTGCTAAGCGAAGCCATTTTCATCAGCGATAGCTCAACCAATAGTCTTTGGTTCTTGCTGCCTTTATACTGACTATCGCATTCTCTGCAAATGTCCAAGGCTTTCATTAGAAAGTCAGACTCCACCTTTGTAGCTTGCTCTTTGTATCTTTCTTTGACTGACGGGGCAGCCTCAAGAAGTTCAAGTGTGCTGGTGTCTTGACATACTAATAAGTTTCTCAGATGCGATGCCAAGCCATTGATAAAAAGGTGTCCGTCGAAACCTCTTTTTCTGATCTCGTCGAACAAGAGCAAGGCAGCCGGAATATTTCCTGCTAGAAGTATGTCGGTGCATTTAAAGTAGTAATCATAATCAAGAATGTTAAGGTTCTTGATCACATCATCATAAGTAAGATGATCACCGCTAAAGCTCACTAGCTGATCAAAAATGGATAGGGCATCCCTTAAAGCCCCATCTGCTTTTTGAGCAATAATATGCAGGGCCTCATCCTCTGCTTGAATATTTTCTTTTTGGGCAATTGAAGCTAGGTGATTGCTTATATCCTCAACTCTGATCCTATTGAAATCAAAGATCTGACAACGAGAAAGAATGGTTGGAATGATCTTGTGTTTCTCTGTTGTAGCCAGAATGAAGATTGCATGTGCAGGAGGTTCTTCCAGCGTCTTCAAGAAGGCGTTGAAGGCAGCCTGAGAAAGCATATGTACCTCATCAATAATATAAACCTTGTAGTCACCCACCTGAGGGGCAAATCTGACTTGATCGGTCAGTTCCCTGATGTTATCGACCGAGTTATTGGAGGCCGCATCCATCTCCAGAATGTTAAGAGAATTTCCTTCATTGAAGGATTTGCAGGAATCACATTCATTGCAAGCTTCAACATTGTCTGTACGGTTTGAACAATTAATGGTCTTTGCCAAGATCCTGGCACAGGTGGTCTTTCCAACTCCCCTGGATCCGCAAAACAGGAAAGCCTGAGCCAAATGTCCTGTCCTGATCGCATTCTTTAAGGTATCAGTAATAGACTTTTGTCCAACAACACTGTCAAAAGTGTTTGGCCTATATTTTCTAGCTGATACGACGAACTTTTCCATAAGATACAATCACTCAAAAGTAAAATTTTAATTTACTTATAAAGTTCTTTTGAGGAGATTATTCAAAGATAATAACAGTGTCTTTGGCTTCATAAATTACCATTCCCGGACGTGGATTGCGTGCAATTGGCTTTATGGTTACTTCTAGGCCTAATACAAATGGTGTTGAAGACTCATAATAAAAAGTGTCTTGTGCACTTGCTAGTGTTATGTTGAACATATCGGCGTTTTGATCCAGGTTTCGAAATCGAACAAAAAAGCTACTATTTAAATCAACGCAGCTATAAATTGCAATTCGTTCATTTACTTTTGCCGAATAGGGTAGATCTAAACAACCACTTGTGCCTGGCAATCTTCCTATTTTTTCCTTTTTACAGGAGTATATGAAGAAGGTGCTAGAGAAAAGAATAAGTGCGCTAAGACAGCTAACTTTCATAAGCAACTAACGCAATGGGCGGTTCTTTATTATTAAGAATCCTATTCTGAATAAGGTTTTTTTACTAAAAATATCTTACTTTTGTCGCCCCAATTTTGGGAAACTAATTTAATACGTTTTACAATGAGTAATCATTATGAGACTGTTTTCATTTTAACTCCCGTTTTGTCTGCTGAGCAGGCGAAGGAAGCAGTCGAGAAGTACAAAGAAATGCTGAAGAAGGAAAAGGCGAAGATCATCAATGAAGAACATTGGGGATTGAAAAAACTAGCTTATCCTATTCAGAAGAAGTCAACCGGTTTTTACCAACTATTTCAATTCGAAGCTGAAGGAGATCTGATCTCTAAGCTTGAGCTGGCATTCAAAAGGGATGAGCGCATCATGCGTTTCCTAACTGTTAAGCTAGATAAGCATGCAGTTGAATATGCTGCTAAGAGAATTGAAAAGAGAAAGGCAACTGCGCCTAAGGAAAAATAATTCAGTAAAAAATTTTTAAAAAGTAAAAGCCATGGCTGAAAATTCATCAGAAATCAGATACCTCAATCCACCAGCGATTGACGTAAAGAAAGAAAAGTACTGTCGATTCAAGAAGAATCGAATCAAGTATATAGATTATAAGGATCCGGATTTCTTGCTACAGTTTGTGAACGAGCAAGGAAAGCTTCTTCCGAGAAGAATTACCGGAACATCTCTCAAGTACCAAAGAAAAGTAGCTCAAGCTGTAAAGAGAGCTCGTCATTTGGGACTAATGCCTTACGTTACTGACTTACTTAAATAAGAGGAGGGAAGAAAATGGACATTATCTTAAGAGAAGACATAGAGAACCTAGGGTTCAAAGACGAATTGGTAAGTGTAAAACCTGGTTATGCCAGAAACTTTCTGATTCCACAAGGAAAAGCGTTGGCCGCAACTGCTTCCAATAAAAAAGTATGGGAAGAGAATATGCGCCAAAGAAGTCATAAGGAAGCGAAGATCAGAGAAGAAGCTGAGAAAACCGCAGAAGCATTGAAGAGTGAAAAGATCTCTGTTGGTGCAAAGGTTGGAGAATCAGGTAAAAAGATCTTTGGCTCCGTAAATACTATTCAGTTAGCCGATGCAATTAATGCAAAAGGCCATAAAGTAGATAAGAAGAACATTAAGATCCTTGGTTCGCAGATCAAAGAAATTGGTGCTTATCAGGCTGAGATCCGTTTGCATAAGGAAGTGGATGTCACCATTGATTTTGAAGTGGTAGCCGAGTAGTTTTTTGAATTTTTAGGTTATTGGTTTCCCCTGTCCCGATTTAATCAGGACAGGGGTTTCTTTTTTAATGAAGCGCTAGTTGAATGCATTGATCCTGACCTCCAAATCATCCAAATAGAGCTCATTCAAGCTTTCATTCCAAACATAGACCTTTAGAATTGCATTGCTCTTGATCTCTTCTGTGCTTATGGCCGATTCAAGCGGTACATCCCACCAATTGGAATAGGATTTTATCAATGGGTCTATGTCCCGACTGCTATAGTGGATATTGCCTTCCTCATTCTCAATACTCAGAACCAACTTGGCATCTGTTTGTCCATTTGAAAGCAATCTGCAATTGACAGAGATTAATATTCCTTTTGAATTTAATTCCAAGCTATCCAGAGCCAATTGGTAGGTAGAGGAATATTGAGGCACCTTGCTTACTTGATTGGTCTTGTCCTTTGGGTCTTCGATCAAATGATCAGCGCTGGAGGTCCAAAGGTCAATCTCTCCATTAAAATCATTCAAGACGTTCAATAGAAGGTTTTCCTCAGAAAAGATATTGTTCGCACCTTCCACTTTATAAATTGCCACTGCCAACTGATCGTCTTTTGCTAGGGCTTCATTTGTCTTTGCACGTTTTAGGTAGAAAGGAACATCACTATCGCTCAAGAAGGATTGTTGAGCTGTATGCCAATTGAATAGGTAATATGTTTCCGTTTCCTTATTCAGCTTCTGGGGATCAAATGACCTGAAGTCTGCAAAGCGGATGAGTTCATCGTCAAATCCTAAATAGTAATTACCAAGGTTGGTCTGAACAGGGTCAGTAAGGATCAGTTTCATCCCTTGACCGGAAAGAAGGTGTTCTCTTACAAAATCTCTTCTGCCTTCATAGTTGAGTTCCATGGCTGCATTGGCCATTTCAATAGGTTTAATGATTAGTGAAAAGGGAAGTAGCAGTAGAAATACATTCCTAAATTTTCCCGACTTGAATAAAAGAAAAAGCAATAGAACAATGGCAAAAGGAAGAGTTAGAAGAAAGAAGTCTTTGTTCTCAGATTGATAGGTGATAAGGGTTCCGGCTACTAATAATAGGATCATCGACCAATTCTCAGTCGCTTGAGTATCTTTCTTATTTAGATAGATAGAAAGGGGCAATGCCACTAAAGGGATCAGATATAGATAATGTCTTATGTCCAGGCACATTGGATTGTATACTTTCCAAGAAATACTCATAAAGTTGGATGAGAGCAATAGAACAAATGCTGTGAGCAATAGGAAGTGTGACTTATTGGAGAGTGTCAATTTTCGTTTGGTGATCAATAGGAGTATCAAAGGAAATAGGAGTAGAAAGGATATGAGAATATGGTCAGCCTGCATTAGATCCAAGAAATCAACACTGATCCTTTTCAACAGGATCCTACTGTGCTGGGCTGCATAGCTGCAACGATTGAGGTATTCGTTTTCTCCAATACTTTCAAAACGAGAAAAAGCATTCCCGCTGATCAAATAGATGCCTATGAAATAGACGACTAAGGCCGATAAACCCAAAAGCCCGCTGTGGATCCAAAACTTGATCTTTCTCTTTCTCACTAGATCGATCAGGAAAAGGATCAATAGCAGAGGAGCAATTAGAACAATGGTTCCTTTTGCAATGAAGCCATAAAGCAGGCTTAAGCTTAGGCCAATGGCTGCATGGATATATTTCATCTTTCCTTCCTCAGCCTTCCAGATAAAATAGACAGAAGAGACAAAAGCTAAACAAACATAGATGTCGGGCATTAGCATATTGGAATAGCGAAGGAACCAAGGAGAGAAAACCGTTAATGCAAGAGAAAGAAGCAAAGTTGAAAGGGGCTCGTCTTTTAAGAAAAGAAGGATGAAGTAAAGAGTTAAAATGGAAGCGATCAGGGGAGGGATAGAGGAAGCAAGGTCATTGACTCCAAAAACCAGATAGCTGATAGCAGTAGGAATGACTATGGCAAAGCGATAGGCGAAATGATTGCCTATTGGAAATTCCCCTTGTCCAATTTGGTAAGCAATTTTCGCATATTCCATATCATCGAAACCATAATGACCTATGTATCCAAATGCTCTATTGAGGATCAAAATGGCAGAGAATAAAAGAAATAGAAAGAAGTGATTTCTCGGTATGTTGATTGGGATTGTCAAGAGCCTATCACTTTATTCGTAGCGTAAAGATTCAATTGGGTCTAGTTTTGCCGCCTTGTGTGCTGGATAGATTCCACTGAGTAATCCAACGAAAATACATAGGGTAACACCTAAGATCATCCAGTTCCAAGGGATGATAAAACCTGCGCCAATTAGTGCCGCTACTGAATTTCCTACGGCAATTCCAAGAATGATCCCAAAGATGCCTCCAAGCTGACAAATTACAATGGCTTCAATTAGGAATTGATTCCTGATGATTGCAGCACTTGCTCCTGTGGCTTTTCTAACGCCAATCTCCCTTGTTCTTTCTGTAACAGTCACCAGCATAATGTTCATCAGTCCGATCGCTGCACCCAGTAAGGTGATCAATCCAATCACAGTTGCGGAAATAGTTATCATGCTTAAGTTTTCCATTAGCATTTGAGAAATGCTATCACTCTTGGTGATCTCAAAACTGTCTTCTTCCCCGGGAGGATCTTTTCTGATCATTCTGAATAGAGCCGTTGCTTCTCCAATGGCAGTGTTAAGACTTTCAGGATCATTCGTCATTACTTGTAATAAGAATGTGGGATTGGAAGAGGGGAAATATTGTCGGGCATTGGTTAGCGGAATGAAGGCATTTTTGTCGCCACTGAATCCCATTCCACTTCCTTTTTCTTTAAGCACACCAATAACCAGATATTTTCCGGCTCCAATGGAGATCTGCTTATTTAAAGGGTTGCTATCCGGGAAGAGCTTGTCGGCAATCTCCTTTCCTATGATCACCCCATGTGAACCATACCTGATCTCTTCCGGAGAAAAGTTTCTTCCCGATTGCAGATCATAACCTCCAGTGGCTAAATAATTTTCATCGATCCCAAAAACAAAGATATTCGGATTCGTTTTCTCCCTTCTGTACTTCAAGGTAGCTAGAGCAGTGGCTCTGGTGCTGACAGAGACCAAAGCCGGGTACTTGTATCTTTCCTTGAATTCAATTGCTTGGTCATAACTGATCCTAGGGTAGCTTTTGGCTCTTTTTCCCCCTCTACCAACATGAATATTGGAACCCCTGTTCATAATTGAAAAGGTGTTAGCACCCATGCTGCTGAAATTGGAAGTAAGAGAGCTGGCGATCGCATCAATGGAAGTGAGGATGCCCACTAAGGCTGTGATGCCCACAGCAATGATCAAGACGGTAAGGATCGCTCTTAATAGTTGTGACCTTATAGAGCGAAGTGCTTCTCTTATATTTTCTCTGAGGAGTAGTTTCATCCGATTCAAATACAATGTTACGAAATGCCTTGAATAGTCTGTTATTCAAAGGTACAAGTGGTTTCTTTTCTTTGATAGAATGCTTAATTTCGCAATCCACCAAAGAAATGAAAACATTAAAAACATTGTATTATGGCATTTGATATAGACATGATCAAAAAGGTTTATGAGAATATGGCTGAACGAGTAGAAGCAGCCAGAAAGGTTTTGAACCGACCGATGACCCTGACAGAAAAGATCTTGTATTCTCATTTAGATCAAGGAAATGCAACGGAAGAATTTGAAAGAGCAAACTCCTATGTAGATTTTAACCCTGATCGTGTTGCAATGCAAGATGCCACTGCTCAGATGGCTCTATTGCAATTCATGCAAGCGGGAAAGAAAAAAGTAGCAGTACCTTCAACTGCTCATGCCGATCACTTGATCTTGGCAAAATTGGGAGCTGATAAGGATCTGCAAGAATCATTGAACAAGAACAATGAGGTTTTTAATTTTCTAAGTTCTGTTTGTAATAAGTACGGTATTGGATTCTGGAAGCCGGGAGCGGGGATCATTCACCAAGTTGTTTTAGAGAACTATGCATTTCCAGGTGGAATGATGATCGGTACAGATTCTCATACGGTGAATGCCGGTGGTTTGGGAATGGTTGCTATTGGTGTTGGTGGCGCTGATGCTGTTGATGTTATGGCGGGAATGCCCTGGGAATTGAAGTTCCCAAAACTGATTGGAGTGAAATTGACGGGGAAACTGAACGGTTGGACCTCTCCCAAAGATGTGATCCTCAAAGTTGCCGGGATCTTGACCGTAAAAGGTGGTACCGGAGCAATCTTAGAATATTTTGGAGAAGGTGCTAAGTCACTTTCCTGCACGGGAAAAGGAACCATCTGTAATATGGGGGCTGAAATTGGAGCTACCACTTCCACATTTGGCTATGATGATTCCATGAGAAGATATTTGAACGCTACTGATCGATCTGATGTAGTGGAAATGGCCGACCAAGTTGCAGAACACCTGACTGGTGATGATGAGGTATATGCTAATCCTGAAAAGTACTTTGATCAGGTGATCGAGATCAATCTGAGTGAATTAACTCCTCATTTGAACGGACCTTTTACTCCTGACTTGGCAACTCCGGTATCTGAGATGAAAGAAAAGGCTGCTAAGAATGATTGGCCAACTGAAATAGAATGGGCCTTGATAGGTTCTTGCACCAACTCTTCTTATGAAGATCTCACAAGAGCAGCCTCCATTGTGGATGATGCAGTGAGCAAAGGTGTAAAGCCAAAGTCGATACTAGGTATCAACCCGGGATCTGAGCAGGTTCGCTATACTGCTGAAAGAGATGGCTTGATAGACACCTTCAAGAAATTTGAAACTACAAGAATATTTACCAATGCATGCGGTCCATGTATTGGACAGTGGGACAGAGAAGGAGCTGAAAAGCAGGAAAAGAACTCTATCGTTCATTCTTTCAATAGAAACTTTGCGAAGAGAGCAGATGGGAATCCAAATACTCACGCTTTTGTAACCTCACCTGAGATGGTGGCAGCCATCGCAATCAGTGGAAAATTGGATTTCAATCCAATAACTGATACTTTGACCAATGAAAGCGGAGAAGAAGTGAAGCTTTCCGAGCCAAAAGGAATGGAGCTTCCGGATAGAGGATTCGCTGTAGAAGATAATGGTTACCAAGCTCCTGCTGAAGATGGAAGTGATATTGATGTGGTGGTTGATCCTAACTCAAAGCGACTTCAATTATTGACTCCCTTTGAGCCTTGGGATGGGAATAATATAACAGGAGCCAAACTTTTGATCAAAGCTTTTGGTAAATGTACTACTGACCATATTTCTATGGCCGGCCCTTGGTTGAGGTATAGAGGTCATTTGGATAATATCTCTGACAATATGCTGATCGGTGCAGTGAATGCTTTCAATAAGGAAACCAACAAGGTTGTGAACCAATTGAACGGAGAAGAAAGTGAAGTTCCTGCTGCTGCAAGAGCATACAAATCAGCCGGAGTTCCAACTATTGTTGTGGGAGATCATAACTATGGAGAGGGTTCATCAAGCGAGCACGCCGCCATGGAGCCAAGACATCTGGGCGTTAGAGCCGTAATTGTAAAGTCATTTGCCAGAATTCACGAGACCAATTTGAAGAAGCAAGGAATGCTCGGATTGACTTTCGCTAATGAAGCTGATTACGACAAGATCAAAGAAGATGATACTTTCAATTTCTTGGATCTGGATCAATTTGCTCCAAAGAAGTCCTTGAACCTAGAAGTTGTTCATAGTGATGGTTCAAAAGATGTTATCGAATTGAATCATACTTATAATGCACAGCAGATAGAATGGTTCAAAGCCGGTTCAGCTTTGAATATGATTAGAAAACAGTAAATAAGAGAATCTAGATCTTTGAACTAATAGAAAGCCCCAATGTAAATTGGGGCTTTTTTGTACATATATTTTTATACGATCGCTAGATTCTGTTGAGAGTCTTCCTACTTCAGGATAAAATTTCTAATTTCGGTATCATCTTTGACAAGCGCATGCACTAAAATTTAATTATGAGAAAGATCTTAATAGCATTATTGGTATTTATTTCAGCCGGAACCTTTGCTCAAGAGCAGCATAACTTAGTCCCAAATCCAAGTTTTGAAGAAGTGGATGGAAAGATTAAAGATGCTGGGATGGTGACACTGGCACAACCCTGGAGGGCTATTAATATGAACCCGGTAGATCTATATAGCACTAATGCAAAGAATTCTGAATTTTCTGTTCCGGACAATAAGTATGGAGCAGAAAAGGCGAATACCGGAAATAATTATGCAGGGGTTTCCTTTTATGGGTACAGGGGTAGAATGCCAAGAACTTATTTGGGAACAAGGCTGACCAACCCCTTAACAGAAGGTAGAGAATATTGCATGAAGTTCCATGTAAGTTTGGCTGATAGATCTAAGTATGCTGCCAATAATTTGGCAATGTATGTTACAGCCGACTCAATTGTTGAGCCTTCAGAGAAAAATCTTGCTTTTGAACCACAGATCAAGAGCCTAACTAATAAACCATTTGAGCAGCAATTTTTGTGGACTCCCATTTGTGGGATCTACAAGGCCAAGGGAGGAGAGCAATTCATTGTGATCGGGAACTTTAACACAGACGAAGAAACTCAACTGGAGACCCTGAGAATGTCTAGAGAATTTACTGGAAGACAAAGTTATGATGCCTATTATTATATCGATGATGTTTCAGTTATTCCAATGGATGTTGCTGGAGAAGACTGTGTATGCGACAAGATTGCTGGAGGAAAGATGGAAGTTGAATTCAAGAAGTTCGGCACTGATAAAGAGGAAGCAGCAAAAGCAACTACATCCTACATTGTGAATTCTGATGGTAGTAGAGTAGAAAAAACTGAAGCTGCTGCCGGGGCTGCTGGGGCAGCTGGAGCTACTGAAGCCGCAGAGGCATCTAAGTCTTATCCGGAAAGTGAGGAGATCATGTTCAACAATACCAAGTTTATTCCCGGTTCAGCTGAAAATGCAAAGCTTGATAAGTTAGCAGATTACTTAAAGGCCAATCAAAATGTGCAAGTAAAAGTTGTTGGTCATGCTGATCCATCAGAAGAGTCGGTTCCATTCATTGGGAAAAGAAGAGCTTTCAATGTTCAGAAAGAACTGATAAAGAGGGGGATCGATAAAGATAGGATCCCTTACGAAAGCAGAGAAACTTCAGAGCCCAAAAGCGATTCAGACTCAAATATGAACCAAAGAGTAAGCTTTGAATTGATGTAAGGATCAAATAATGACACTCAAAAACATATCTACAAGAAAGCCCATTCATCAAATGATGATAGGGCTTTTTTGTTTTATGATACCTCTTCCAATCATTGCCCAGGATGAAGTGGATCTTGAAGTTATTGAGAAGGAGATCGTTTATCAGCTTGAGCAATATAGGGAAGGAAACTCTCTTCCACTTTTCAAAAGATCTGAAGAATTAGATGCTGTTGCATTTGATCAAGCAGAATATGTTGCAGAAAAAGGAAGGATCGTTCATGATCAAGACAATAAGCAAAAGGAAAGTTTAGCCAATCGGATCCTTTTCTATGAAGCATTGAATGCTGAAGCTGGTGAGAATATCGCTATGATCGCACCTAATACCAAAACTCAGATCGAGAAAGGTGCAGATAAGATTGTTTTGATCAACGAAGAGCTGATCGTTAAGGCTGCTCTCTTTTCTTGGAAGGAAGAGGAAGAGAGTCTATTGAATCTGAACGATCCCAATTTCATGGAATTGGGAGTTGCCGTACATGAAAGTCAGAGGAAAGAGGTGATCATCGTTGTTATAATGGCTTCTGCTGCCTATGAAATGCCTGAGGGGGTAAAACAAAAGTTCAATTTTAGAGGAGTTGAGCCCTATTCAGAAGAGAAGTGTAAAACTTATATGGAAAAGTTCAGTACCAGTCCTGAACTATTTTCCGATGCCTTTTCAATTGAGGGAAATATCTTGTATTTCAACTATCACAATAAAAAGCTGATAGAAAATCTTTTAGAAAGTTCTTCTGATGGAATTTCAGCTGAGCTTGTCTGCGACTGGCAGTTTGAATGCGGAAAAAGCAATCAATTGTTCCCAGGGGAAGTTGTTAATGGATATATGATGCCCATTATGAGAAGAGGGGCAGTTGCCAATACCAATCTATCGGAAAAGGAGGGGGAATTGAAACTGAGAATAGGAGAGGTGCCTGAACCATATTTGAATGAGGCTTGCGAGATCAATGGAATGATCATCAAAGACAATTCAAAATGTGCCAGCATACCCTTCAATAAGTTTGAAGTTGAGAATCTCAGATGGCTGGATCTCCCATTTCAAATGGTAAAAAGCCCTGATTCATCCATCAGTTGGAAGGATAGCTTGCAACTTAAATACTATGCGAAATTCATTTATGCTCTGGATACTGAGATCGTTGAAAATTCAAAGTTGATCAAACAACTGGGCTTTGAGATAGAGGATATCAACATTGATGTTTCCCTTGCTCCAACGGTCAATCCTAATATCTTCAGTGGGTTTGAATATGAATTGCTAAAAGCTCTTCAACTAGATTCTTCCAAGCTGGGCCCGAATAATTTTAGCAAAAAAGTTGCTTGGGATGCATATGAGACTTTTTCAGCCAATACTTTCTATGAGCTAGAAACAAGGGAGATGAATGAGGAAGCTAAGATCGAATATTTGAATTCGACAAGAACCTCAGATCCCAAGCTGGATAACTTCCTTGATAGCCTGAGCTTTATGAAAGTGGAGATCTACGGAGAGGTCAATTTGGATCATGAGATGAGTCTAGCCCAACAAAAAGCATTGTTCAAGTTCGCCATCAGGCAAGAAAAGTATGAATTGGCTCTTCACCTTTTCAATATGCTATTGGAAAATGAAGCAATGAAAAGCGAGGATCTAATGCAACTGAGTTCTAGCATCGAGCAGACCAAAGCGGAATTGCCCATGATCAATAATTTGATCGTAAGATTAACTGAAGAGGGTGCCAATAAATACGATGGTAATTCAATATCAACCGCCTTTTTAGAGCTGCATCTGGTAGATGGATCAAACCCAAACATTCGATATAATTATCTGATTGCTAGGCTGAACGATTGGGCCGAACGTAGGACAAAGGTGTCTT
>JAUIGQ010000045.1 GCA_030429925.1 Bacteroidia bacterium
GTGCGGAATCACAACAAGAGGTTCGGAATTACATATGAGAACCAATCTGGCAGGTTGGAGGTTGGAGGAAGGAGGAAGGAAGCAGAAAGTAGGAAGTAGGAAGTAGGAAGTAGGATGTACTTAGAGTACTTGGAATTTTTGAAGAATGTCTTAATTAGTTGGATCGACAAAATTTAAGGCTCTAGACTTCGAGCTCTAGCTTCTTTTGGTTGCACAGGGTCTCCCGACTTAGTCGGGCTAACACAGGGGATGTCACAGAGGAACACAGGGGAATGTTCAGAAATCAGAGAGGTAGTCGAAGGAAGTCGAAGGGGGCAAATATGGGTTCTGGTTTCAGAGCTCTTGATCACAAAAGAATCGCCTAGCTATCTAAATTATTCAGATACTCTTTGGGAGTCATACCGCACTCCTTTTTGAAGTAGGTATTGAAGACTGTTTTGGAGTTGAAGCCACAATCATAGGCAATGGCCAAGATGGTTAGATGGGAATTCTCAGGCTGTGCGGCAATTCTCTTAAAGGCTTCTATTCGATAATGATTGATGAACTGATTGAAGTTCTTGCCCAATTCCTCGTTGAGCAACCAAGAGAGTTGATTGGGGTGTATGTTCAATTGCTCAGCCAATGATCGCAAGCTCAGTTCAGGATCCAAATAAGCTTCTTTGTCTTCCAACAATTTCAAAAGCTCTTCCTTGATCTTAGTAGCAGATCCGGCATCTAATAAAGCCTTTTTGGAGCTTTGTTTCGGATCCGTTTGAAAAAGATCCTTGGGGAAAAGCTTTTCTTGATAACTGAGGTATCTGAGATCCTCTTTGATCTTATTGACCAAAGGGTCTGAAAAACGAAGAAGCAATAGAGGAGACCTATTGTTCATAGCATTTTCTACCCATTCAAAGGCGAAGTCTCTTTGGAAAGTAGCACCTGCCAACAAGAATAAATAGGAGTCGGCGGTAAAGCCATTCGGAGCCTTTGCCTGATCCTCCAGCTTATCTTTATATTCCTTTGCTTTCTTCGCATCACCCATCAAGGCATAAGCTAGGGCCTTTACTCCCGTTTCTTCTCCGGGGACTACTATTTCTGGAGGTAATTCATCGTAATAATGAGCAGCTTCCTCATACCGCTCCATTTTTAATAAACAGATGGATTTCACGGCATGCACAGGAATATTCATAGGGTTCACTTCCAGACAGGCATCTAACTGTTGCAGCGATTCAGAATAGTTCTCCAACATATATTCCACATAAGCGCTAAAGAATAGTGTTTCTTGAGAAAAGGGATCGATATCCAAAGCGATCTTCAGATGTTCCTTGGCCAGCTCTTTCTTCCCCGCAAGGATATAAAGGAAGGCCATGAATTGCTGAGATTCAATATGATTGTTATTCAATTGAAGAGCATGTTTTGCCTTTTCAAAGGAACTTCGATAATCGCATGCTGTGAAGAAGGCCAGATTGGCCAATTGATAATAAGCAGCTGCCAACTCATCGTTGATCTCCAAGGCTTGATGGGTAAGCTCTGCACATTTGCCCCATCCTTCCTCAAAGGGGATGTCTGAAATGGTTGCCAGGAAGCTGTGAGCATCGGCCAAGCCAACCATTGCCTGCGCATGCTGAGGGTCTAGCTCTAACGCTTGTCGGTAGAAGCTCATAGCTTCTTTTACATCTTCCGGATTCCATTTGTTGAAGAGATGTCGGCCTTTTAAATATAGATTGTAAGCATCTAGATTATCGGTCTTTTTATCGACAAGCTGTTCCTGAATTTCAAAATGTCCGAAATGCTCTCTCAGTTTATCAGCGATCAAGAGACTGATCTCATCTTGAACTTCAAAAATATTGTCCAAGGGTCTGTCCCAAGTCTCCGACCAAAAGTGAAAATCTTCCTTTGCATCTATGAGCTGAGCAGTGATCCGCATTGAAGGACCCGACAAACGGACACTGCCTTCCAATAAAGTGGAAACTCCGAGCTCATTACCGATCTTTTTTATCGGGATGTTCTTGCCTTTGAAATAGAAAGCAGAAGTTCTGGAGGAAACCTTCAGCTCTTTGAGTTTTGCCAAGGCGTTGATGATCTCTTCGGTGATACCGTCACTGAAGTATTCATTCTCCTCATTGGAACTCATGTTCACAAAAGGGAGAACGGCGATACTTTTGTCCTGTATGTTGGTGGAGGCTTTCAATTATCGATCGACTAAGGTCGGAATTCCCTGAATTATTTCCCTCTCTTTTTTCCAGATGAAAAAGAATTGAAGAGTTCAAGATGCTGTGATGCACTCATCTCTGTTCATTTGTGTCTTGCCGTGCCTTCAGGCTAGCTTTCGGTGGCCGAAGGAAACAAAAATGAAAAAAAATCAAGGCTGCGTTTAAATTTCTTGAATTACTCAGCTACATTACACTGGCTTACGCTCATAATCCTGCTCAGGACAGGATATAGTTGGCTTTACCATGCAGCACTTTGGCTGCTTGGCAGGCAGAATAGTTCTTCATGGAACGAAATGAAAGCTTACCTCGATACCCGCCAGCCGTCGGGCGCAGCACCCATTTAAGGTTCTCGAGTGATCCCACGAAGCGGGATTGTATCGAGAGACCGTCATTTTTCTTGATTGATATAAAACTCCTCCTCAAAAGCAGTGCGGTCAAACTCCCTTTTTTCTTCAATGGAACTCAAGAACTCTTCGATCATCTTGATATGCTCGGTATACAGTCGTAGCTGTTCCAACAAGGATGTAAATTGACTTTGTTCAACCTTATCGTCTAGAAAATAGCGAAGGTGGAAGTCGGAGATAAAACTTTCATGTCCAAACTTTTCCTTGGTGGTAGCATGTATCGCCCATTGGGCAGAGCGACCGGCAAAGAAGTGAAAGGGCTCATCTACTGTGGTATTGGCGAAAAGGAGAATGGGGAGGTCGTATTCCTGTTTTTCTTCTTTCACCACTTTGTAAACGTCGGACCAATACTCTTTGATCCTGACCGTATCCTTAAAATTGAACTCAATGGTTGTTTCCATAGAGACAAATGCATCAGCCAAGCCTTTTTCATATAAACTCAACCAGCCTTCCTGAGCTCCCCAACTATGACCTATGAAGTAGCAAGGCTGATCAGGGGCGAGCTTTTTGGCCAAGCGGATCAGCTCTTGAGTGTTATTATTTTCTGGAGGAAAGCAATCATTGGCGCCATAGTTCATGCCTTCGCACATCAGGTGGAAGTTGGCAGAGAGGAAAATGTATCCCTTGGAGGCGAAATACTCGGCCATCAATACATTCTCTCCGGAATATCCCTGAGCACCATGATGATAGACAATGATCGGTCTGTTAGTCGGAATTTTAGAAGTAGAAGTATAGCTGTAAGAAGGGATCTCTCTGATGAGCTCCACCACATCGTTCTTGGAATGATGGGCAAATTCAATGGGTTTGTTCTCCGGATAGCTTTCAGTTAAGTAATAGTCGATAAAACTGTGGTCAATCCCCACATTGAGTTCAACATAAGCTCGTCCCAGAGCAGGAGGTAGTTCCTTTTCCTTTAGCTGTCCAAGGGTCAATTGCTTTCCTTCTGTTCCCTTCTCAATGGGATACCAGATCTGAACGAAGAAGGGGTAGGGGCCTTCGTAGCCATAAGCCTTATAGTTCACACTCTTATTGAATGCCAAGGTATCCTTAAAGCCCACGGCGTACTCTCCATATTCCAGCTGCTCTTTCAGTAATCCCTGAGCGTTGGCCAAGAGAAATGCTGAGGAAAGCATCAAAAGAAGCGCTTTTTTCATGGCCGAAATATATAACAAAGAGTGGGAATCAGATAATCAGATAAACAGATTATTGCTTCAAGACCTTCTGTCCAAATCTTTTGCCTTCTCCTTCTAGTTGAATCATGTAAACCCCATTTTCATGATCTTGTAGGTTGATCGCAATGGTGCCCTTTGGAAGTTGATCTTGTTGAAAAATAGTTCGTCCCTGCAGATCTGTGATTAATAATTCATGCCATTCTTGATCTTTATTGTTAAGGTAATAGATCCCTTCGCTAGGGTTAGGGAAGAGACTAGCGTTTTTGACTGGTTCATCTTTCTCTCTATGACTTGTGCTGATCTGGTCATTTAATTTTAGCAAATAGATGTCAGTTCCCCCAGTGCAACAATGCAAGATGTTGATTCCGGGGCCTGGATCCATATCGGTGGAACTAAAGATAGGACCAGAAGCATAAATATTATTTGAATCTGTCCTAATCAAATATCTTAGATAAGGATTGTTATTCCCCTTCTCGATTTGCAGATACCAGATCATATTGCCAGCAGTGTCGAATCTCTGGATCAATTGTTCAATCGGACTATTTAAACTACTTGACCTCACCATTGAAACTCCAATACTAGGATCTACATCAATAGAGTCACCCACCATACTCATTAAGTAGGTGTTTCCTAACTGATCGGAGTTAATGTCCTTCCCAAGATCAGCAGAGAAGCTTCCCATATTTTTTACCCATGCTAAACTCCCTAGTGGATCATATTTTATATAGAATACATCTTTGTCATAATTGTGGGGTAGATAGGTTTGAACAGTAGAATCAGGGTTGAAATCTACAAACCTTTGTTCATAATAACCTGTTCCATATAGATGGCCCCATTGATCCGCATGGAAACTTTGAAAATTGATCCGATCGTCGATCTTCCTAGCCCATAAGAAATTCGAGTTTTGATCTAATTTCAATAAGTATTGACTTGAACTAGTACTCATGGAATAAACCCCGGTGTCAGGATCGAAATCTACTACGCCATAAAAGGTTCCAAAGATGTAATGGTTACCTTGTTGGTCGAATATAACCTTATCAAACACAGGATCAAATTCCTTTGCCCAAAGAAAGGTGCCTGTTGAATCAAAATGTTGAATGAATCTTTTACTTGTGTTGGGTGATCCGGTGGTTAAAGTATGGACGATACTTGTTCCGTTGAAATTAAAGAAACTGATATAGTTGGTGTAAGTTCCAACTCCCCTGATACCACCTTGATTGTCAATATTTAAGGCACTGATACTTGAATTGTCAGAAATGGTCCTAATGGCCATCTTGAAATCCCCATTCACATCTAGTTTCAACAAATAAGAAGAGAAGAAGCCGGAGACGGAAGAGAGGTTGTAAACAGAAGTGTCGGGGTCAAAATCAACCGTTCCTGAAAAGCTACCTGAAACATATATATTTCCATATTGGTCTGTTGTAAGACTACTGAAATTATGGACAATGATCTGTTTTGCCCAGATCAAACTACCTGAAGGACTATATTTAGAAATGAAGAGATCTGGTCGAACAAAGTTTGGATCACTCCCCTGGAGATTATAAGTAGCTGATGAAGGATCAAAATCAACAGTTCCATAGAAATACCCTGCTATAATGGTATTGCCGGTCGGATCTATGCTCATCTCGTTTACCGCCTTATTCATGGAGCCACTTATCAGTCCGGCCCAATCAAATGTTGCAGGTTGAGCATGGATCGTAAGGGATGCAAAGAATGAGATCAAGAAAGGCAGAAGCTTGGAATTCATAGATATAAGCCTTTTAGCTTTTACTAACTCAAATATAGTAGTAGTAGAGTTGTTCTATGAAGATTCTACACAAGGATGGTGGTTTTTTACATGAAAAGGAACAAAGGAGAAAAGGAACAAAGGAGAAAAGGAACAGATAATCAGATTAACAGATAATCAGATCTATTGCTAATAGATCCCAGATCTGTCACCCTGAGCGCAGCCGAAGGGCCAGATCCCAGATTTGTCACCCTGAGCGGCCTGTCCTGAGCGTAGTCGAAGGAAGCCGAAGGGCCAGATCCCAGACCTACACCGTCTCCCAATTTAGCTCACCCCTGTATCGATGCGAAACCTTTCCTTCCTCGTTCATGGCCAGTAGGTGGATCCAGTTATTGTCGACCAGATTCTTTACAGAAGGGTGTTTTTTCAGGATCTCATTCATGGCTTCTATGGGGGCTTCAATGATCACATTGAGCTTCAGAGGATCATGCTGAAATTTCTCTCCGTCATGCACTGATTGCAAGGGCAAGCCAACTCTTAGGTCTCCGGAATATCCTTCCAGTACTCCCAAACCTCCGGTGACATTGTGCAGGGTTTTGTTTCCCGATCCAAATACCTGGTTATCTACCGAGGAAGCATAGTATTGCAGGTTGATCCAACTGGTCACCACCATGGGTGCTGTCATGATCAGTTCCAGAATGGAGTATCCCTTATCCGATTGATGGTCGTAAGAGTGCAGGAAGGTTTTTCCTCCCAAGTCGATCGATTTGGTTCTCTTTCGGTTGGCTACCACAAAGGATGAGCATCCGGCCAGGCCCCACTCTGGTCGCACCTGGGACCAGTCCTTGCTTCTCCCGATAATGCTCTTGTCGATGTTCTCTTTTACATCCAACCTTGCAGATCTTTCTGTTCTTGAGGTTCTTCCGGCTGTGTTCAAGGCGCTCTTCAGATCAGTCAACTCCTCAGCCATCTCCTTCGGAACGTCTCCTTCATTGAAAATGCTTACTTCATCGGTGGTGGTGTCGTGCAGACAGGCTAAGAAGACGGTCTCTTCAGGAATGTGAATGTTCTTCTCCTTCAACCCTTTTCTAACCGCTTCATCGTTCAAGACTGCAGCGGCAACTCTGGCATTGGACTCTCCGGTTCTTCCTCCGCAGGCTCCGCAATCCAGTCCGGTGGCGTGTGGATTGTTGACAGAAGTAGATCCATGTCCGACGATCATTACAAAAGGGGCGAAACCTTCCGTCAGCGACATGGCTCTAAGGGCGTTCTCGGCCATTGCTATTCTGTCTTCTACTGCTATTCCAACGGTTCCATGTTCGGTTTCTCTGACTTCCAGACTGATGCTTTTGTTTTGCTGATATTCTCCTCCCAATCCTGCTTGATCCGGTTGTGGAACCGGTCTGCTCCATCCGAAAGAATCTGTGAAGAGCTTGGGCAGGTAAGATAAACCGATCGGACTTACGTAGCTGAAGCAGCTTACCGCTCCTGATTTGAAGGATTTCCAGATGCGACCCATTTGGTGTTGGAGAACCCTCTTTGAAAAGGCCTCTTCATTCAGGTCTCGGTCGGGTATTTCTTCAAGGATGGTAGGACCGGAGGGTATCAGCACCGGACATTGGGCTGCACCTTCTTCATGGGCGATCTGTACGAAGTTGATCGGGAAGGCAAAGAAGCCTGCAAAGCCAAAGGTTTGGATGGAACTGTCGGCATTCTCCAAATTCCTTCTGTACACTTCAGATCGCACGTCTATACAAAAGATCGCTTGTGCTTTCAGTTGCTGCTCTTTTTCAGAGGAAGAGGGTTCAATTGCTTTGAACTTCTCAATGATCTCCCTCTGGTTGGCTAGATCGAATGCTTCTTGAAGGATCAGCTTTCTCTGTAATTGCTTCTTTACTTTTTCTGCAAGCGGACTGTTATAAGCTCGTTTGGCTTGTTCCCATTTGATCTCTAGCTCAACCGAATGTTGAGATTGATAGATGGCCACTTCCCAGCAAAGCAGTACGGCTATGAATTCGATCAGTTGACCACCTTTCTTACCATACAACTCACTGTCCCAGTCCAATCTGGCAACATAAGCCGACCAGCCGCCTAATCTCAGCAATATTCTGTGCAAGTAGATCGGCAATTGGTCCTCGCTTAGCTCAAGCATGTTCAATGCGTATGCAGCAGCCTCAAGGTGGTCATTCGGAAGGTCTTTGATGATCCTTCTGAAGTCTTTTAGTCCGCTGACCTCAGGGGTTCGATCTAGCTCAGCCTCCATTTTCCATGCTTGGAAGAGAGGCATTTCGCTATCGGCAGCCGACCAGCTAGCCTGTCCTTTATCAAAGTAGGAGGCAGCCCAGGCTGAGAGGCGAGAGGTTGCAAATCGGTTCCAGTCTTTACCGCTATAAGCGCTGGCAACATCTATCAAGGTGTTGATGGAAGAATCCTTTCGCTCTTGGTCTTCAGTGTCTTCAATTTCACTTAAGAACTCATTGGTAGTGATCTCTTGATCGGCCAATTTGGATAAAGCTGCTTTGATATCCTTTTTGGTGATCACACCATCTCTCAGCTTGTTCTTGTAAAAGGAGATCGGAAGGGTCATTTGTATTCCACCAACTTTTGCAAGGTATTGAGCAGCAGAGTCGAATTTTTGCGCGCTCATTCCCATATAGGGGTTCACCGCAACAAAGCTCTCTAAGGGCCATACCGGGGCGATCTTTTTAGCCGCCTCTTGCAAAGAGTTGAGGAGCCTTTTGTTCGTTTTTGCTGTTTTTACAGGATTTGCTATACTTTCCATGGTTCTGCTTTGTACTTGATTGTAAGAAGTGATGTCTTAGTTTTTGATCAATTGTTTGTTCCAGTTGAGCAAAGAGAACATTTCTGTTCTTCCGCTCAATTCATTCGCTTCGGTGATGGGATCTATTTTCTCTGCTGCTTTAAAGTGCAGTGCCCCGATCAATCTATCGAAAGCGGCATTGGCGTAAAATCCGTTTCGGATATGGATGACCAAAGCCTGGTAGCTCGCTTTCTTTGAAAGTTGAGGAGCGATGATCTGGAATATCACCGTACTTGTGAAAAGCAGTAGGAAGATCGCAGCCAGGACCAGCGTTCCTCCGCTTAAAGCGCCCATAGCAGGCAGTTGAGAGCCCAACAGATAATGCATGGCAGATTCCAGAGAGAAGAAGGCCGTTAGCACCACAATTCCCATCGCGCTTCCTTGCAGTATCGCTCTTCGGTTTCCTTTAACTCCCAAGGAAGAGATGAAGATCCTAGACACTCCCATGATGATGATGGCTCCGATGAAGATCAGGGCCATGTCTTTCTGAGGGTCTACCTTCCAGATGAATGCGAATGCTGCGTAAAGTAGTAAAGCCATGGATATTCCACTTAGGATGTGAATAGGCTTTAACTCAGTTTTCTTTCGGATCACTTTGGAGGCTCTTACAAGATCGATCACACTTCCTGAAGAAAGGAAGGAGTGGGCCTTGTAGAAGGAGTGGGCCACCATGTGCAGCATTGCTGCGGAGTAGGCGCCTAGTCCGCAAGTCATCAAGCTGAATCCCATATGGGCAACGCTGGAGAATCCCAAGGCTGTTTTTACTGAGGTTTGGGTCATGAAGACCACTGAACCGAACAAGGCGGTCAACCCTCCAATGCTCATCAATACCATAGGAGCGATAGAGCTTGCATCCAAGATCATGCTGCTGCGAATGATCAGGAAAGGACCTGCGTTCAGCAATCCTGCATGAAGCAAAGCAGATACAGGAGTAGGTGTTTCCATTACTTCGATCAACCAGCCATGAGTAGGGAATTGTGCAGACTTGAGCACGGCTGCCAGTACCAGGAAGATGGCCGGACCTTCCACTGCAGCAAAAGGCAGTGGTGCAGAGCTCTCTTGGATGGAGTTGAAGATATACTCTAGATTGCCACTGCCAAAGTGAGAGTATAGTAAAGCCACCGCGATGGTTAGACAAAGATCTCCGAGTCGGGCGAGAATGAACTTCTTCCTTGCCGCAATTCTGGCTCCCGGTCTGTCGTGATAAAACACCAACAAGCGATGCAAGCTAATACTCGTCATGATCCATGCTAGTAGGAGCAGTCCCAGGTTTCCTGCAAGCACTAGGGCTTGCACTGATGCTATTGTAGCAGCAAGTCGACCGAGGAATGCTCCCTGTCTCTGGTCTCCGTCCAGGTAATTGTTGCTGAACTTGAGTACGATGAATCCAAGCAGAGCGATCATGGAGAACATGATCATGCTCAAGGCATCCAATCGAAAACTAAACCCAAGACCCTTGTAGCCTAGGGTTGGCGATTCGATCAGTCCGTTTTGGACCACAAAAAAACAGCCGATGGCTGCTATCATAATGGACAATATGGCTGAGAACGTACTCAGTTTTTTCAATTGCCTCGGTTTGTATCCCGATTGGAACCAGGATGCAATAGCAGTCAAAATGAAAAACAGTGGAGAAAGGAGTAGGATTATATTTATTGTAGTAGTTGGCATCATAAATAATATTTATGGATTAAATAACTTCTATTAAAATGGTAGAGTCTAAGCGAAGCGATTTATTCTCTCTCTTAGCCTGTTCAATGAAGATCTTGGCTTCATTCAATTGCTTCTTGAGTTCTTGGATCCTTTCAAGGGTTTCCGGTTTCTTTTGTCCTTGTGTTAAGAATTGACTCAGACTCTTAGTTTCGTGGAAGTTGATCTTCTTGTTAAAGAGTTCGTAGACGATCTCCGCAGCTTCTTCTGCAGTGAACTCTCCTTTGATTAGTTTGAAACTTTGATCGGTTTTCATGGAAGCCACTTGGGCTTGCTTTTCATTGTTTGATATCATGATTCTAGTTTTTTGTTCGGGGCAAAGGTTCTAAGGAATTATCATAAATAAAAATATATAATATCAATGATATATATAAAGTATATTTATATATCTATGATCTACACATATAAGTAATTGGGAAAAGGGAGGAGTGGAGTTGATCAGAAAAGGACCTTTCCCAAGGTGATCAGTCCAATGATGAGGATCAGACTTAGGGAAATCCTTTTAAATTTTTCTTGGGGAATAAAGTTCAAGATCCTTTTTCCCATATAAGTGCCAATTAATCCAATGGCAAGTAAAAAGGGAACGTAGATCAAATCGTGTTTGTGGATGTAGCCGTTTTGATAATAGACAATGGTTCTGCTGAAGTCGATGAAGAGATCGATAAAGGCCGAAGTGGCGATAAATACACTCTTCTCTAAATTGAAGGCTGCCATGGTAAGTCCGCGAATGGCACCACCTGTTCCCAGCAGTCCGGCTGAAAATCCGGAGAGAACACCTCCGCTTACCGCATTCTTCTTACTGGCTGCGATCACTAGATTCTTCTTCCACAAAAAGAGAAGACAAATGGCGATCAAGAAGATGGCCAGCAAGACTTCCAGATAAACGGTATTCATCATTTTGCTCAACCAGCCACCCAGAATTACGAACAAGACAGCAGGCAGACCGATGTAGAGCAAAAGCTTTTTGTCCAGTCCTTTCTTGAATAAGAATACCTTGCTCAGATTGCTTGATAAATGGAAGATGGCGGTCAACCCCAAGATCGAGTAGAAGTCGAAATAGAAGTTACTGATCGGTACAAAAAAGACAGATGAACCAAAGCCGCCAATGGTTCCCAGGATCTCAGCCAAAAGGGCAAGGAGGAGGAAAATGAAATTGAGATTGTTCAAAGGTCAGATGTCAAAGGTCAAAGTTCAGATGGAAAGGTAAGAAAAGAAGTACTTAGAGTATTTAGAGTTGAGAGTACTTAGAATTTGGATAGAGAGTTTAGAGAGGAGTTACTTTAAATAGTCAAATAAGCAAATAAGCAAAGGAGAAAAGGAACAAAGAAGTAAAGGGGCAAAGGAACAAAGGAAAAAAGGAGCAAAGAAATAAAGAAATAAAGGAACAAAGGAACAAAGGAAAAATGGAACAAAGAAAGAGAGAATGCTAGATTTAAAGACTAGGAAGGTTGCGGAGGTTGATTGTTTCGAAAGATCGAAGTCAAGGCTCTGGCCGGAATAAAAAAGCAGCATCAACTTATTCGTCAATCCTGCTTGAATATTTTATTGGAATGTAAGATTCTCGAGTCATTCAGTATACCTCGATACCCGCCAGCCGTTGGGCAGGCGCCCATTCAAGGTTCTCGAGTGATTCCGACTTGTCGGGATTGTATCGAGAGACCGAACTTAATCTTTCCCCAGATCTTCAAAGCTCACATCTGAAAAAGCTTTGGCTGCATCTTTTTCACTATCGGAGTCTGAATCCGAATCGCTCTCGCTTTTATCATCCGAAGCCTTGGCGTAGGATGACGCACTCTCGTACCCGCTCTCATCATCCTCCTGCATCTCTGCTCTTGGAGTAGCTTCTTTTCCGCCGTTCAATTCCTTGATCTTATCTAATGTAGCGTTTAGATGGTCAGTGAATTCTGCGAAATCTTCAGGATACAAAAACAATTTGTGCTTCTCGTAATAGAATTTACCGTTGTCGTTGTTGAAGCGTCTTTTGCTTTCAGTGATCGTCAGGTAGAGGTCTTCTGACTTGGTTGATTTTACATCGAAAAAATAGGTTCGATTGCCTGCTCTTAGTGATTGGGAATATACATCATCTGCTCTTTTCTTAGAGCCACCTTTCTCATTTCCGTCCATTAGATAGTAGTTTTATGTCTATAAGCTTCCTTTTGGGATTATGTAAACAAACTTAGCTAAAAATTATTTTCATTTCCACTTTTTCAAGATGCTAAGCTTCTTTGGTCCTCCAAAAGCTGCTTTTGGAAAGTTTCAAAGTAAACGCCTTCCTTCTCCAATAATTGTGCGTGGTTGCCCTCTTCAATTACTTTTCCCTCCTCCAGAACAATGATATGATCAGCTTGCTTTACCGATGAGATCCTGTGTGAGATGATAATAGAGGTGCGGTCTTTCATGATCCTCTTTAAGCTGTTCAGGATCTTTTCTTCCGTTTCTGTATCCACTGCTGAAAGACAATCATCGAAGATCAATATTTGCGGACGATCGATAATGGCTCTGGCAATAGAGATCCGCTGTTTTTGTCCACCCGATAAAGTGATCCCTCTTTCTCCTAAAACCGTATCATATTTTCCGGGAAAGTCAATGATGTTGTTATGGATAGCTGCATCCTCAGCTGCTTCTTGTATGCGTTCCAATGAAACTACTTTCTCTTTGATGCCAAAGGAAATATTATTGCGAATTGAATCGGAGAAGAGGAAGACTTCTTGAGGCACATAACCAATGTTCTCTCTCAGTGAATTCAAATTGATGCTATTGATCTTTTGTTCATCTATCAAGACCTCTCCTTCAGTTGCATCGAACAATCTGCAAATAAGGTCGGCAATGGTGCTCTTTCCAGAACCTGTTCTTCCTACAATGGCCAAGGTCTGACCCGGCTTCACCTTAAAGCTCACATGGTCCAGGGCCAGTGTTCCGGATTCCGGATAGACGAAGGAAACATCCTTGAACTCTATGGCGCCTTCTACCTTCGTTGGAGTGTCGGTAGGACTCTTGATTTCCGGCTCTGTATGCAAGAACTCATTGATCCTTGTCTGTGAAGCGGCAGCTCTTTGTACCAAAGAAGTCACCCAACCTAAAGCAGTTACCGGCCAGGTGAGTAGGTTCACATAAATAATGAACTCAGCAATATTACCAGGAGTGATCTCTCCTGCAATGGTTTTCATCCCACCAATGTAGATGGTGAGAATGGTACTTAAACCGATCAGCATCATCATAATGGGGAAGAAGAAGGCTTCCAGCTTTACCAACACCAGGTTCTTGTCTTTGTAATCCTCAGCTTCTTTCTTCAGCGTATCGTTCATATACTTTTCCTTCACAAAGCTCTTGATGATGCGAATACCGGAAAAACTCTCTTGAGAGAAGGTGGAAAGCTTCGACAATTGTTCCTGTACAGTCTCACTCTTGATGTTGATCTGATTGCTCACATAATAGATAAGGATACTTAAGATGGGTAGTGGTGCCAATGAATAGAGAGTTAGCTCAAGATCGATGCTCACCATCACCACGATCACCAAAACGAATCGGGTCACCAGGTTGGTGGTGTACATGATTCCCGGTCCCAAATACATCCTCACTCTGCTCACATCTTCAGAGATACGGTTCATGATGTCGCCTGTATTGTTCCTTTTGTAAAAGGCCATGCTCAACTCTTGGTAATGATCGTAGATCTCGTTCTTAAGATCGTATTCGATCAATCGCGACATGATGATCACTGTTTGTCGGGTGAAGAAGGTAAACACACCTTGCAGCAAAGCCATCAATAGTACCAAGCCGGCAAAAAAGAGAAGTGCGTTGCCCAAGGACATTCCATCAACCCAATTGGTAAACAGTCCTACATCTACTGATTCAGCAGTCTTTGTAAGTTCAGATTGATCTGCGAACTGATTCATCTCATCCGAGTTGGCGACTACATTGAAAGCCTCTCTGATCAGTTGGGCAGGGAAGATGGCAAATACATTTGAAACTGCAACAAACAGAATGCCTGCGATCAATCGCACCCTGTATTTGTACAAGTATTTGTTAAGATATTTTAATGATGCTATTCCCTTCAAAATGCTGTTTCCTCTTTCTATTTTTTATGGATATTTTTGCGCTCCGTTATTGAGGCCCATCCGGGCAACAAAAATAGGATAAACAATATTGTTATTCATTTAATAAACACACAGATATGAGCGAGGTTTTAGACCCGGTGAAGGAAAGTTTGGATGTTAATCCTGTTATTTACAAAATGGAGCAATATGATCACGAACAAGTGGTCTTTTGTCAAGATGAAGCAACGGGCTTAAAAGCAATCATAGCGATCCATAACACTACCTTAGGTCCTGCCCTTGGCGGAACAAGAATGTGGATGTACGACAATGAGATGCAAGCTTTGAACGATGTCTTGAGGCTTTCCAGAGGAATGACCTTTAAAGCATCTATTTCAGGATTGAACCTCGGTGGAGGTAAAGCTGTGATCATTGGAGATTCTTACACTCAGAAATCAGAAGCCCTTTTTAGAAGATTTGGAAAGTTCGTCAACAGTTTAGGTGGAAAGTATATCACTGCTGAAGATGTTGGGATCAGTCCGAAAGAAATGGAATTCGTAAGCATGGAGACCAAGCATGTATCAGGCTTACCTGAAAGCATGGGCGGAAGTGGAGATCCTTCTCCGGTTACTGCTTACGGTGTTTATATGGGAATGAAGGCCGCTGCAAAAAGACAGTGGGGAACTGATTCTCTAAGCGGAAAGAAAGTATTGGTGCAGGGGGTTGGACATGTTGGTCAAACATTGGTAGATTACCTTTCCAAGGAAAATGCTCAGATCATTCTTTGTGATATCAATCAAGATAGGGTGAATGAAATGGCTGCTAAATACGGCGCTACCGTAGTTGATAATGAAGATGTTTTCTCAGCAGATATGGATATTTACGCACCATGTGCTTTAGGAGCTACCTTGAACAATGATAGCATTCCTCAGTTAAAGGCTGAGATCGTTGCAGGTGCTGCTAACAATCAGTTGGCAGATGAGAATGTTCATGGCAAGATGTTGCAGGAAAGAGGTATTCTTTACGCTCCCGATTTTTTGATCAATGCAGGTGGATTGATCAATGTTTACAGAGAAGTTGCAGGGATCAGCAGAGAGAAGGCCATGGAGCAAGCAGAGAATATTTACAATACTACTTTGGGAATTTTCGAAACTGCATCGGCTGAAAATATCACTACTCATGAAGCTGCTATGGAGATCGCGAAAAGAAGGATCGAAGCAGTTGCGAAATTAAAAACATCTCTCTAAGTTCATTGCATGCTAAATAGGCGTTTACTTCGCATCAAGGTTATGCAGACCCTTTATGGTTTCTTCCAATCGGAAGAAGCTGATATGGCCAAAGAAGAAAAGAACCTTCTTTTGAGCATTGAAAGGATCTACGACCTATATCTTTACTATTTGTCTCTGCCCATTGAGTTAGCTCATATTGCAGAGATCCAAATGGAAGAGGCCAGGAATAAAGTAATGCCTACCGAGAATGATCTCAATCCCAACAGAAGGTTTGTCGATAGCTATTTGATCAAAGCACTGGAAAATAATTCAGAGTTGAAGAAACTCTTGAACGATCGAAAGGTCAGCTGGTCCGGAGAGAATGAGCTCTTGCATAAATTGTGGAAGAAGATCAAGAACTCTGAAGCTTATCAGCGCTTCTTGACAAATCCGGAAGATCATCCATCTGCTCACAGGAAGTATATGGAGAAGATGTACAATGAGTTTGTTGTGGACAATGATGATCTCTATTCCATCTTTCAGGAGAAGAGTATTTACTGGGATTACGAAGACAATGACTTTGGAGTGCAGATGGCCTTAAGGTATTTCTCCAAGATCAAATCGGAAGATAACTACAAAGCAATTCCTCCTAAGTATAAAGACAAAGAGGAAGATGAGGATTTCGTCAAGAATCTCTTTAGAAAATGCATCAAACACAATGAAGAGATCTCTGAAATGATCGATGGGAAGACCAAGAACTGGGAGGTCGATAGAATTGCGACAATGGATGTACTTTTGATGAAAATGGCCATTGTAGAGTTCTTGTATTTCAACAGTGTTCCGGTAAAAGTGAGCATGAACGAATATATTGAGATCTCGAAGCTGTTCAGTACTCCCAAGAGCAAGGTGTTTATCAATGGAGTGTTGGACAAGCTCTTGGCGGAGTTCAAAGAGAAGAAGTTGATCAAGAAGAAAGGACGGGGGTTGATGCAATAAAGAATAGGTGGCTTCGAGAGCCTCTGCCACCGAGGATTTGATTTGCAAAAGGTTGTTGCCTGAGGCTCTCGAAGGCAGCAAGAGAAAATAACACAACAGAAACAAAATGAAAACAAGATCACTATTCGGAATCCTATTTTTAGGAGTATCAATGCTGATCGCATCATGTGCTAGCGAGTCAGCGAAAGAAGGAGAAATTAGCACAGACATCATCAATGACCCTGCAACGGCGGCAGCAGCTGAGGAAGATGCTGAGATGCCGGCCATTGAATTTGAAGAAAAGGTGATTGATTTTGGAGAGATCTCTCAAGGAGAGAAGGTAAAGCAAAGATTCAGGTTCAAGAATACCGGAAACAAGGAATTGATCATCTCCGATGCGAAAGGTAGTTGTGGATGCACCGTTCCCAGATGGCCTAAGCAACCGATCAGACCCGGACAAGAAGGAGAAATAGAAGTGGTGTTCGACAGCAAAGGAAAGCAGGGAAGACAACACAAAACAGTTACACTCATCGCCAATACAAAGCCAAATACCACGGTAATTGCCTTGAAGGGAGATGTGTTAACGCCGGAGAAGTAAAAGCTAGAATGGTGGCTTCGAGAGCCTCAGCCACCAATTCGAATTTTATATATAATATTTTTTGCCTGAGGCTCCGTCAGACTGAGTTTGTCGAAGTCTCAAAGGCAACTGTAAAGAAAGTAAGGTTCTCGAGTGAATCCGCTTCGTGGATGAGTATCGAGAGAACTAAATTTTGTCAATCTAAATAATCAAACAATCTAAATAATAATATATGTTATTCAACATCCTACTTATGGCTCCTGCAGATGGAGAAGGCGGAATCATGTCATTCTTGCCACTGATCCTGATCATCGTTGTATTTTATTTTTTCATGATCAGACCGCAACTGAAGAAGCAGAAAGAACAAAGAAAGTTCAGAGATAGTCTGGCAAATGGAGACAAAGTAGTAACCATTGGTGGTATTCACGGAAAGATCGATGAGATCAAGGAGAATACAGTGGTACTGGACCTTGGTAACAACCAAAAGATCACTGTAGAGAAATCAGCTCTTTCTTCAGATTTTTCAACTGCTGACGGACTGCAAGCCAAGAAATAATAATTCGTACTTTCGGAGAAAGTCGCTTTAGGTGCTAAGGAGTTTTAAAAGTTTCTTTCTCGAAGAGAACCAGGGCAAGATCAAGCTCAGTCAAAGAGCGGTGATCTTCCTGTTCTGTTTGCTGATCTCTTCCTTTTTTTGGTTGCTTTCTGCTTTGTCTAAGGACTACAACAGCAGGTTGTATATGCCCTTGACCTATGACGAGCTTTCCGGCTCCTTCGTTCTAACTCAAGATCCCCCGGATCAAGTAATGGTTGAAGTGAGAGGAACCGGTTTTGAGCTTTTGGGCGAACAATGGTCGCTGAGCAGGAATCCACTCAACATCAATCTCAATCAGGCCAAAGAAGATAAAAGGGAAGGTAGCTACTTTATCCCTACCATTGAGTTGCGCACCCGACTGATCCGCAACATCAATCCCAATCTCACTTTAAGATATATTAGTCCGGATACACTTTATTTCAAAACAGAGATCCGTTTTAGAAAGAAGGTGCCTTTGATCTCAGACATCACTATTGATTTTGAGAGCGGCTACAATATGAGAGCAGAGCCTCTTCTTCAACCTGATTCAATTTGGATATCAGGACCTGCTTCTTTTATAGATACAGTAGAAGGGGTACATACAGAGAAATTGGTACTTAGCAAACTAAAGGATACCATCGATCAAGAGCTGCCATTGATCCATGCGGGAATACCGGGAGTTAAGCTGGAAAGGAATGCTGTTCAACTTATTATTCCGGTCGAGAAGTTCACCGAGAAAGAAT
>JAUIGQ010000177.1 GCA_030429925.1 Bacteroidia bacterium
CCTATTAGTTCTTCATTTTTCATGATCGGCAGACAACCTATTTCTTTCTCTTTCATGAATTGTATCGCCTCTTTGATCTCCATCTGACTGCTTGCAGTGATCACAGACTTGGTCATGATCTCTTCCACCTTAATGATCTTATCCGTATTATCAAGTCGGTCCCAATACTGACTGAGATGTTTCCAGGTAAGAAGTCCAACTAACTTATTATTGGCATCAACAACCGGAATGCGATGGATATTCCTCCATTTCATCAAACGCAAGCTTAACTCTGCATTATCATGAGGAGAAAGACTTACCAAGGAGGTGCTCATGATATGTCCTAGTTTCTTGGCAGATGATGGAAAAGTTTCCGGCTTCAATTGCTTCGGCCATTTCTGCAAGATCTTTCCCTCAACTTGATTGAGGTGGATGGTTTGGGTAAGAGCGATCAAGGCGTCATCTTTCTTCATCACTTCTTGCAGTTTCCTGTATTGTTCAATCATCCACTCTGATGCTGTTTGGTCTTTGATCCTACCTTTTATGATTCCCAAATAATAATTGATCTCTTCCTGATCTATCCCACTTTTCTCCAATCCTTTCTTGGCAATGGGAAGGAATTCGTTTGTCAACAGTTCTTTGAGGGGAGCATTCTTGCCGTCCCATTTCATCATGCAATTGGAACCATGCATGGCTGCTTTCATAAAGTTGGCCTTGGCATCTTTAAAATCCATGACCGCCGCCATATTGTCAAACTTCTTAGGCCTGCCCCTCATCAACCCTACCCAGAGAGCGAAGTTGGCCATTTCATCGTCTACAGACGGACCAGAAGGTATGTATCGGTTCTCTATCCTCACATGAGCTTTACCATTAGCTGATCCATAACAGGGCCGATTCCATCTATAGACCGTCCCATTGTGCAGGTTCATGGCAGCTAATTTGGGAATTTCGCCCTTTTCCAAGACTTCCATTGAGTCTTGATCAATGTCTTTGGTTAGTATGATGCTATGTCTGATGATCTCCCTTTTGAATAGATCAACCAAATCACCCTTTGCCCACTCTTGTCCGAAGGACACCCTTGCCTCTTTATCTGAAAGAGCATTGCTCACTTTGCGAGTATCTATACTCTGCTGAAAAAGGGCAATTCTGCTTTCACTCCACAATTCCCTTCCAAGCAATAGGGGAGAGTTGGTGCAAATTCCCAGCAGTGGACCCGCTATGGCTTGCGACCAATTATAGCTGCAAACCATATCTGATGGATCTATTTGCAGGTGCATTTGAAAGCTAGTATTGCAGGCCTCGTACATTACCGTATTGTGGAATATGGAGAGCTCATCAACCCCATTGAGCAACATTCTGAAATCTCCACCTCTTAGTTCACGCATTTTATCATTCAATGCATAGTAGCGAGGGTTGGGTGTCATATAATCCAAGCTGATCTCATCTTCAGAAATGGAAGGAAGAATACCGCTTAAGACCATTTTACTCCCTTCCTTTTCAGCAACTTTTTCTGCCTTTGTTAGCAATGCCTTGAGTTGGGCAGCCATCTTTGAAAAAGCCTTCCCTTTCAATTCAAAAGGGTCTAGATTGATCTCTAGATTGTAAGCAGCAAGTTCAGTAGTAAAATGAGGGTCATTGATCTTTTCTAGGATCTCAACTGCATTCTTTGCCGGTCGCCAATGTTCATTCACTAAACAGAACTCTTGTTCGGCTCCAATCCTAATGGGTGCTTTCTCGATCAAATCTTGCTTGAACATATGTTCCAAGGCATCTATGTCCTTGATCAACTGTTTGATGAATCTGCCTCTTTCTTCTCGATCCTTAGCTATATGCACATTGTGGTCGCCCATGAGGGCTAAGATAGAAAAATGAAGAAGTTTGAAAAATGATAAATATCATGAGGGAGGAGGCAGGAAGTAGGAAGTAGGATGGAGGATGGAGGATGGAGGATGGAGGATGGAGGATGGAGGAAGAGAGACTAAAGACTAAAGACTAAAGAATGAAGGTATACGTCTAAGAAAAAACCAATTAGGATAATGTTTCGTATTTTGAATGGCCACCATCCATTGCCTAATGAAAGCTCATTTATTTACATTCATATTCTTACTTCCAACAATTATTCTTGCACAGACTAATCCTTCTATTTATATAGAGCAAGGGGCAGATTATTACAAGCAGCAGAATTATTTCAAAGCTTCGGAAAGCTATAGCAGAGCTTTAAAGCTGAATGCTCCTTTAAGAAAATGTGACGCAGATGAGATTTATCGTTCTTATGCCCATATTGAGAAGTATGACTCTGCACTTATATATTGGGAGAAGGTTTATAGGTCTAATCAGTTCTTTCCGAAGATGGATATTAGGAATATCGAATGGTTTGAGCATTCTGCTAAAGATTCACTTTGGGACCCTGTACGGGAGACCGATGAATGGAAGGAAACTTACGATAGGATCTATGAAAGCTATAAACCCACTCTTGTAGAGATCAACTGGGAATATAGAAATCAGTTAGATTCTCTTTACGATGTTAATAATGCCTTCAATAAGGAAAGGGTAAAGGTGATGAACAAGTACGGCTTCAATTCCAAAGAAATGAAAGCATTCAACAAAAAGGTTGAAATACATCAAGAGTACTCAGTGGAAGTTGTTGAAGATATGTTAGATCATATCGACTTTCCAACAAAAGAAGTAATTGGGATGGATGGATATAAGTACTTGATGCAAGTGATCGGATTTGCCGATCAAGATTTTTTAAATGCTTATTGGACAAAGATCGAAGAAGCATATTTCTTGGAAAAGATCCATGCTTCTCATTATGAACGGTGGAAGGAAAGAAGACTAAAGACTAAAGACTAAAGACTAAAGAACCTTTTTACCAACCCCTTTAACCCACCAACCCCCAGTTCATCCACTAACCCAAGCTCACCTTGCTAAATCTCAAAATAATATTGTAGATTAGACCATCACTAATCTATTTACTATGAAAAAGCTACTATACTTCTTTTCTATTATTCTATTTTCTCTGGCTTCTTGTGAAGTAGAAGAACCGGATGAGTGCGATGCGATTACCTGTGAGAATGGGGGAACTTGCTCCGAAGGTATTTGTGCCTGTACGGAGAGATATATTGGTCCTCTTTGCTCTGAAGAAACCCTTCCTAAAACAGTTAGAATTTCTCAGCTTGTTATCACCAAATTCCCGCCTACTGCTAATTCAGGAGTTGCATGGGATGTTGGAAATGGCCCGGATCTGTACATTAA
>JAUIGQ010000046.1 GCA_030429925.1 Bacteroidia bacterium
ACAGTGGGCTTGCAGTTACTTCCTCCGTCTTCCGTCCTTTTCTTTGCCACAGAGTTTCTCAGAGCAGCCCGGAGTGGCTCAGAGGGTTTCGTACTCGTCCTTCGAAGCTTTAGCATAGAAGGACCGCACATTCTTCTTATTCTATTATTCTGGTGTCATTCGGTTACTTCTTTTAAATCGTGTGCGATTAAAGCTTGAATAGGGTCATACTAACAATTCTACTTCTTATTTCGTTTATGGAACTTTTCAAGTTCTTTTTTTGCGTAAAGTACAGAACTTTGAAAAGCTTCATCATTTATTGCAGCGATCTCATAAAAACGTTTCATTTGATTATAGTAAGGGATGGCAGCTTCATATCCAAAATTTAAATCAACCGATTCGGCCACTTCTTCAACAAAATAGCTCATTTCAAGATTAACATAACTTTTTAGAACTGAGTCAGCATCTAGATAATCCTTCCAGACTTCTTGATTTAAATCATCTATTTCTTTTTTATTCTTGGTTTTGTTTAAATAGATCAGTGCTAAACTTTTTGCTGTTAAAACATGATAGGGTGCCCAGATCTTTGCATCATTTGTTAAAAGGGAGTCACTAAGCTTTAGATTGCTGCGGTAGTAATTAATGGACTCTTCATAATGGTCTAATTCTAAATAGGTTTTAGCCAATTCTTCATTGTATATTCTCAAAAGATAAAAATGCTCTGTTTTTGTGAAATTTTCTTTGTATTCGAAAACCAGTTTTCTTCCTTTCTTGAACCAGTCGATGGCTTCTAAAGATTGCTTGTTAGAAGAACTTCTCTTGATCAAATTACCTTTTAAATAAAAGATGAGGATCTGTAATGTAGCTGATTGAAAATTAGAAGGGTTTTCTAAATCTTCAATTATTTGGAACGCTTCATCAAGTAGTGACTCAGCTTCATCATACTCTTGATTAAGGACTCTATATGTCGCCAAATAGTAAATGCTGAAGAAAATAACATATTCATCTGGGACTACTTTCGAAAGATCCAGAGCCTTTCTGGCATAGGATGTTCCGATTTCATTGCCAGTTTTTCCATTGATCTCTGAATAATTGCCGAGAACCAAACCTAATTGAGCGCCTTGAAAATAAAAGGAGATTAGGACTTCTTTACTTACTAGGGTGTTATCTGCTAATGAAACTCCTTTCTCTAAATACTCCAGGCCTTTCTCATACTCTCCATTTCGAAAGGCTTCCAACATTATAATTCGAATCTCCTCAAAACTCGAATTCAAGACTTCAATGGATTTCGATCCTTCTTTAAAGGCGGCTTCAACATCTAGCACCTTGGCGGCTTCTTGTACAGATACGCCAGCTTCCAACAATGTAAGGTGTTTTAACATCCTTTCTGAGATCATATCCTTGTTCAAGCTAGCTAATTGAAGTGCTTGTTTGTAAATGTTTAAGGAATCTGCCATAGATTGAAGATATTTCAATTCCTGCCTTTGTGTAATAATAACTTCATCTGTTTCTTTGAATTTTTTAAGCAGTACCTCTAATTCCTTGGTCTTTTCCTCTAAGTCTTTCTCACTTGCATTTTTCAATATCCCAAAATACTTTCTGGCGGCTAAATCGCGCTCTCCTTTTTTGCAAATAATAATATTGTAGGAGAAGGCATTTGGGTCTTCAGGAATAATGACTGACCGGATATTATTCACCATTTCAATCTCTTCTCCATTCCCATCAACGATCTTTTCATTGATTTGATCTCCAATAGAGATCTCGGTAATTTTGCCCTTATCTAGATGAGGAAAATATAATTCATAGTGCCCATTACTATTTGAATGATCTCCATTTGCCCCGATGGCTTTTACTTTTACATTAAATGCCGGAGTTTTATTGCTGTTCATATAATAAACAGTCCCCTGCAACTTTCCTTGGGCCAAGGTATTCAAAGAGCATAGAAGTAGGTATAATAAAGGAAGTTGTTTCATCTTCTAATCATTCTTATGGAATAATTGAACAGAAATCAAGTTGCCAGTCGTGTAATCTTCTCTCTTGGTATGATATCCTTCTTTTTCAATTTGCAAAGAATGTTTTATCCTTTGAAGATTAACAGGTACGTTCATTATAAAGGAGCCCATGGAGTCAGTTGTTGCATGCAGGCCATCAATCGTACTAATATTAGCATTTGCTATTGGTCTTTGAGCACTATTTTCTAATAAGAATACACGACCGACAATTTTTCCTAGTGATTGATTTGGTCTAAGCTGAAGAGTAGTTTGACCTTTTTGCAGTTTTAATGAGTCTGACTTCAATTGCCAGTATTTATCCAATAGTTGAATGCGAATTGTTTTGCCTTTTATAGAATAAGGCAGTTGTGTTAGAACAATTTCATTTAAAAATGTAAGCTCTTTTTCTATAGTATTATTAGGAAGATGGAATTGAATTCTAGCTTCTTTTGAGACTTTGGGATATTCAAGATGGATCTCAACCGAAGGGTCAATTCTAGTTGAAATCTTCATGTCAAATGGTTGGGTTTTCAAGGAATAATAAAGACTAAATAAAGCAATACACATGGCTAGTCCAAGTCCTATTATCCTCACTTTATTCTTTTCTACCCAATGGAGTTTTATTTCCTTGTTAATATTTTTTGTAAGGCTTTTCACCTTGAGCAATTCAGCACTAATCTCCTCACTCTTGAGGAGTAAAATGTCGCTTTTTCTAGAAAGATCAATTAATTGTTTATTGAAAGAAGTTTCAAATTCAGGACTTATATTATCTTGAGAGGTGGACCTTGCAGCTCTTTGAACCTTTCTTAATGTCTCATTTTGGTGGACATAATCCTCAGCATGATCCAATCGATTAATAATACTTTCATTTTGTTTGATGATCTTATCAATTCCATTATCAAGGTTTTGATACACTTCTCTTTGATAAGCGATATATGCCGGACGATTCTTTTCTTTCTTCAGCAATTCTCCAAAACACAATTGCAAATTGGGTGTAAATTCTTTTTTGAAGAAATCGTTATAATAGATATTTGAATTGATCTTCGGAAAATCTCCCACCTTGAGTTCGAAAAGTTTTAAAAGTTCATTTGAATCTTTAGGGTTTTCAATTGACTTATATAAGCTTTCACTTTTCGAGTTGATTGTTTTTTCTAGAATCTCAACTTCATCTATTAATTCCTTTGAAAAGGTCTTTAACTGCTTTATCTCTTGAGGATCTTTCAAGTTCTTAGCGTAAAGTATTTGAATATTTTTGATGGACCACTTTACAGACCTAATTATCAGTTTTTGAAGATCATGGTTTAGTTTCGAGGGTTCGGTTTCTTGAAGCAGTTGCTTAATGCTCTTATAATCTGTTTTCTCGATGTAGGAACTTGCAAGGTTCCCAGCTATTCCTCCCATTACTGCAAGAGCAAGGTGAGAACTGCCTTGTGTCACAAGAGCCAATCCAGTGGTTATGGCTAGACCAGCAAAATTCCCAAATAGTTCTTTTTTATCGTTTGCCATGAAGGTTGAGACTATATTTTCTGATGTTTTGCTTTTTGATAAAGATAGGAATTGAAGAAATAGTCCCTTATTTTTAATTTAAATCTCCTTTACTGTGCGATTGCATCACTATTAAGACTAGTAGAGAGTTTCTGAAAGGAAAAACTAGAAAATAGAAAGTAGAAACATCTTAGCTTTCAAGTCTCAACTTTCAGCTTTTAGACCACGCGATACCCTCCTTTGGCGGGCAGGAAATTGCGCGGGAACGGGGGGTTCCTCTGTGCTTCCCTGCCATGCCCGCCGTACTTAGGTACTAAGGCAGGCGCGGTGTCACCCTGTGAAACGATCAAAATTTTAAAGTGTCACAGAGGCTCACAAAGTAGCCCAGAGATACACAGAGTTTCCGCACTTCCGTCCTTCGAAGCTTTAGCGTAGAAGGACCGCTCATTCTTCTCATTCTATCACTCAAGCTTAATTTGGCTATTTCTTCAACACAATATCCCTTTTCCCAACTAATATACCCTCATCATTTTCTTGAAGATCCAGGATATAGGAAAATTTCCCCTTGGCTTGCTGATCTTCTAGCATTTCCTCTGTGATCATAGGATCACCTTTAAAAATGGAGGAGTGGATCCAATATTCTTCAAAATCATCTCTCAGCAGGGTGAAATGCACATGAGCGGGTTCTGCATGGGAAGGGTAGGGTGCCGGCTTAATGGTTTGAAAGCGATACTGACCTTTTTCATTGGTCTTGATCCATGAACGCAAGTAGCCGTGTCGGACTCCATTGCCGCTTTCATTTCCTTTCTTTTCATAGATACCTTCATGGTTGGTGTGATAGGCATAGAGGATCACATTTTTGGCGGGAGTAGTGCTATCAGCTTCATAAACGGTTCCTTCCAGGATCATCCTTTCTCCTTCCACATCTTCCTTGGCGATGGTGGTTTCCCAACTGATATCTGCAGGAGCTTCATTGGCCCCACACCATTCGCAATCCGGACGTTGGGTTTGCATCTCATCAAAGCTGCGGTTGGTATTTTTCACTTCAATAGATACAAACGCTACCAAAATACTATCCTTAGTCATTTTGAGATCGGCCAAGAAGTGTTGATCACTTCCATCCACAAAGTTCTTTCCCATCAGGCCTGTGTACTGTTTAAAATGGATGTCGTAAGCTTCAGGATCTGCATTTTCAATAGTGGTATGAATATGTCGATTGTCATCAGAGCTACCATAATCTCCCGGTAAAATAGTTTGCACAAAGACATTCCCCTTTTCATTGCTTACAGCTTTTCCATTCAAACGAGCTGTTGATTCATCATTGGGATCTGTTGATTCATATTCACCGGCTGTTGAAGTATGGTAGAAATAGACTTCCTCATCTCTTAAAGGCTCTTTGTTTTCCTTTGATATAAAGGTGAGACAAAGCCAAAGCTTTTGTCCTGCTTCCTTGGCATCAGCTATCCGGACTTTATGCCTATCTGGCAGGTTTTGAAAAAGAGTCAATTGCTCTTGTTCAGAAGAACTTATAGGAGCAATGCTTCTATCAATTGAACAGCTGGCATAGAGTAGAATAAAGGCGAGAATATAAAAAGACTTCATACCCTAAAGGTATAAAATAGCAAAGAAGATTTAAAGATAGATCTCCTTCGCCAAGGTTTCGGAGATTGAAAAAGGTTGAAGATTGAAGCTTGAATTTCACACTTCGCCCTTCGAAGCATTTGCATAGAAGGACCGCACCCGCTCATTCTTCTTATCTAGAAATATCCCCCAACTCAACAACCATAAACCCCTCCTCCGTAAAACTATAGAGCTTATTTCCCAAGAGAAGCTGTCGGGAGTGGTAGTTCAGCTTTGATAATCTTTGTCCTTCTTCATCAATGATCAAGCTTTCCTTACCATTATCGATCATAGTGAATCTTCCTTTAGATATAGTTTTGAAATATAGCTTATTCCTATCGAATTCTTCTACGATCTCCAGTTCTGAATTCAATCCGAAGACTTTGGAATTGGAAGTAGAAAGATATCCCAGAGAAGGATCATTTTTCTGGAAGGAGATAAAGTTAGAATCCTTTAATAGATAGGTGTATTCTTGTTCGTCAAATCCTTCCAGCTCTCCATATTCCTTATACTTAAAGGTTCTTTCTTTCAATAGCTTTCCCGAGTTCAAGGAATAATTAAAGACTTGGGCGCCGATCACCAAAAGCATGCTTGTGTCTCTTTCAGCCACCTCCTTGTTCATCGCTCTGCCGGTTTTGGGGGCGATTTCCAAGAAGTTTTGGCTGCCGTTTGATGCATCGAAAGAGGCGATATAGGGTGTGCCGTAATTCACCGGTCTGCCTCTCACCAGTGCATATCCTCTGTTGATCATGAAGAGCTTCCCATTGTTCAGGAATAAATAGGAACTACTCGTTTGATCCTTGGGCAGTGCTTGCTGCCAAAGCGTATCTCTGTTCGCATTCAATTTGATGATGGACTGCTTGGAAGCAAAGTAGATAAAGGAGCTATCCACTAGAATATTGGAGCAGACATTGGTAATGGTCTTTTGTCCGCCTGAGATCACATAAACCCCTGTAAAAGCTCCAAAGGCAATGCCCGCTGCATTTTGGATGCCTGTATTGGTATAATCTTTCTTTCCCAATTGGGCCTCGTACTTCCATCCACTTCCGTCGTTGAGGTTGATGGCATACAATCCATCTGCAGCGATCAAAAAAGTAGAGTCATTCAAGAATGCCGTCTCTTGCCATCCATAGTCTTTGCTAACATCCCTGTCCCATAAAGCACTTCCATCTTTGGGATTGATCCTTTGCAATACATTTTGCTTGTAAGGATAAGGTCGGATGCGGTATCCCAAAACAACTTCTCTTAAACCATTGATGTAATAGATGTTGTTTTCGATCTCCCACAATTCCTCACCACTATAAATATCTATGGCAGTACTTCCTTTATCCGTAATATCAAAGGTCTTTCCGAAGGAGGTGAAACTGGATTGAGCTCCCGATCTATATTTTCTTGTCCATAGAAGTTGATCCTGACTAAGATCAAATCCAACTAGCTGTCCTTTGGTCTTTACTTTTCCTGAGCTGCTCTTTTCAAGCTGATTCAAAACGATGGTATTGCTGGTACTATCTATTTTGTGTTTTCTGATGTATCCTGGAAAGCTGTACTGCTGCGCAAGAATGGTATCTCCTGTTAGAAGGTTGAAACCGACTGCTGTGCTGCTCTTCTCAAAATCGTTATTCTCTTGAGCAAGCAGTTGGGAGAGGCAAATACAGAAGAAGATGGAAATGAGGAATACTCTCACGAAGTAGATGATCCTTTTTTGAAATCACGAAGATAAGGAGAGAGGACGTGATTTTCTGAATTACTGCTAAAGTCAGTCTGAGCCCTTCGGCTACGCTCAGGACAAGCTACATTGTCATGCCGAGCGAAGTCGAGGTACGAAGACAGTTCATTGCAGTTATTTTTGAATGAAGCTTTAGGGGCAGATAATCAAATAATCAAATAAACAGATATTAAGATGATCAGATAAACAGAGTAGATTATTCTTCTCATTCTATCATTCTAGCTTTATTCTGTTAATTTCTTTTAGGACACTGAGAACTAGGAGAAGGCAAGGAGAACATGGAGTTTATCACACTTCGTTCTTTGAAGCATTTGCGAAAAAGGACCGCTCACCGCTTAGATCAGGGTTTGTTTTCTATCCATTGATTTCTTTGAAGATCGGCGGTGCGATAAGGACCAATGCTATCCATAGGGATGGAGATCATTCCAAAATTAGAGTGGGCGGGTTGCAAACAATTGAAGTGCAAATGTTCTTTGCTGAGCCATCCTGTTTTTCCGGAAATGCCAATTTTTTGTCCTTCTTTTACCTGTTCACCCAGTTCTACCAGACTGCCTTGATAATTCAGATGCACGTATTGGGTAAACAGTCCACTGCTCGGATCATAGAGGGTAATGCTATTGGCATAGGAACGCCATTCTTCAGTTGGACCGCTCTCTTTGTAATCTTCAATAACACCTACCACATAGCCCGATGTAGCCGCACAAACAGTATCCCAAATGGGCATGGCAAAATCCAGGGCGTAGTTAGACCAGGCTTGGTTGTGGGTTGGGGTAGAGGTGTAGCCTTGCATCAGGGTGTATTTTTTATGCTTTTGAAAGGGCAGGGCCACTTTGCGAAGGCTTAACCTTTTACTGGTATCTCCGAAGCGGGAGGCAAATTGCAAAGCTTCCGCTGCTATGTTACCAATCTCCAGACTGAAGCTGGGGTTGATGGCAGCTAAACGGGATTTCAATAGGGTATCTTTGGCTTGCACCCAAATGCGCATGGGGCAATGCAAGGGGTTGCTTAATTGCAGCCACAAACTATCTCCCCTAAATTCATAAGTAGTACCCAGCTGATAGGGTGCTAACTTCTCTTTCGGTGGCTTGCTTACTTTACAAGCAAAAAGCCAACTAAGAAGCAGGAGGTAGAAAAGGAACTTAGTAAAGATGGTGGGCATGTTTTTTAGAGTGTATATCCACTGTTTGAAGCACTGTTAGAGAGTAGGACGGGGAAGTATAGATTTTCTAAAGCTTGAGTTAAAAATAAACAGATAAGAAGATAATCAGAGGAGATTATTCTATTATTCTATCATTCTAGTGTCATTCAGCAATTTCTACTAAATCCACGCGATGCAATCGCGCGGGAACGGGGGGAGCTGACCTTTATTTATTTTTTGATCTTTCTGCAAGCATTTTTGTGGCAGGCAGATGAAGTTTTTCTTCAATCTCTTTCAATTTTCTGAAGTCGATTTTATGCATTCGGCAATGTTCAACTACTTTTATTTTTAGAAGGCGTTCAGCTGTTTTAGAAAAATCTTTTTCAGAAATCCATTCAGCCAATTCATTTAACTTTACGTTCTTGTCATACCACATTTTTATCCCATGATTAACAATAAAGGCCGAAGGAGTCAATTCTTTTTGACTTACGTTCTCAGCTATCTTTAATAAGTTAATTGAACCTAATGCGTGAATTGCTTTGGTGATGAATCCGTGTAGTACACCAAAATTTATATTCCAATAGATTGCCTTGACTAACTTTTCAATTTTTTCAACGCTTAGGTCTTTATCATCTTCCTTTTCTTCAATGATTTGGTTTATTCGTTCTTTTAGAAGGTTTACGATAATTTGTTCCGTCCCATCATCTTTTATTATTACAATGAAAGAGGTTAATATTCTTAGATGGACCTTAAGCCCTTGTTCAAAAATGTATTCAAGTCGTTTTAGGTTAAGAGAACCTGATCGGTTTTTAATGATCAGTCCCATCACTTCAACCGTCTTTATGCTCAGTCTCAAATCACGAAGAAGTTCAGATGACATTTGATCATCATGAATTTGACTAGTTGTCTCAATATCATTTCTTCTGTCTTCCAATTCCGATTTCTCAATAAGTAACTTTTTTCTTTCTGCTTCTGGATCATGCTGGTAAGAGGGTAGAATAGCCTTAACTATTTTATCTTCATGTTTATCAAAAAATGAAAGTTCATCTGTTTTTAAAGTTGCTGGCTCATACTTATCAAATAGCATTTCAGCATTCAGCAAAAGCTCATCAAGTAGATAATCTGATTTTGTGTGATGTGCTATAAATACTGTTATGTAAGCATTTTCGTCCTTATGAAGATTTGAAAGAATATTTCCTATAGCACCTTTTTTGTCAGATTCATGTTCTGAGAGGTATTTTGCAACAAAAAAGTAGTATATGTAGGAATAGCAAAAACCAAATTGATTGAAAGAATCGAACTTGCAAATGTTTACATTGGATAGTTTGGTCACTAATTCACTAAGTGGAATTGGTAAATTATAATGGGATTCATAAAACTTTGTAAATTCTTCAAACTCATTTCTATCGAGATTGGTTCCATTCTTTTTATCAAAAATCCAAAATGACAATTCAGTCAAGAAGTTTGTATAGATGTCGATTTGCTCATTTGTAACACCCTCTCTTCTAAGATATAAGTATATCAAAGCTTGATAACAGTGTCCTTGAGAAGTTATTTCTGAATCAAGCGGTTTTTGTGTGTCTTGTGCTGCTAATATAGAAAGAATGAAAAATGGATATGAAGGCATAATGCCTTTTCCAAAAATTACACCAAGAGAATTTTCGATTTTTTCGGTTTTGTCATCAATACTCTGCTGTAAGTGATTTGGGTTAATTTGTATTTGAGATTCTTCTTTTACTTCAATCCATTTACGTATTAACTCATTTCGTTCTAAAGAAGTAAATTCTCTTATTTTAAACTTGCTATATTCGGCTATTAATGCCTGGTTTTTGATATTCAAGCCAAAAATGTCATCAACAATTAGAACCTGAAATCTAAATGATTCATATTGTTCTATGTATTTTTCTTGATATTTTGCTATATGAAAATTGTCCACAATGGGAACAACTCTCTTAATATCAATGTCATCAAATGCTTCATGTTCATACTGTTCTAAAAAAGCCTTTTCTAGCTTATGGTGCGGATTTCCTAAATATTTATTTTCGTCATCTAAGAAGATAGGAACGAAGTTTAGCCTCCTGTATATCTGAATAAGTGCTTTACAAAGGGTAGTTTTTCCAGCTTGGTTTTCTCCTGCAATAATTAGTTTCTCATGGCTTAAGATTTCTGAGTTGAAGTTTTCTGAATCGTATTTATGTGAAACTTCTTCTTCATCATAACATTTCAATTTAGGATAAACGAATATGTCTTCAAGGTTTAAAATCTCCTTGTTTTTATGCGATTTTGATAAAATATCAGCACTATTTAAGAACCTACTGAATGAGTTATTTAGCTTCAAGGATTTAATTGTGTTAACCGAATTACAAACTTTCATTAACCAGTGGATGGCATCTAGCCAACCTTCATTTTCATCTGGAAAAGTTGTAACAGCTTTTCCGTCAGTTGGTATAGCCAGTAGATCGCTTAATTCTTTATGAATAGTCCATGCGCACGGGCTAAGTATTATTGGAATTACTCTGATTCCTTTTCTATCTTTCAATTCCAGAGCAATATCTTTTTCTTCTAGACAAGCTTCAGATGCAAGAAAATTGCTTGAAATCATTAAACAAATGATATCTGCGTTTTCTAAATTGTTGTTAATATCTTCTTGAAATTCTTCACCCGTTTCAATCCTTCTATCGTACCATTCTGATAGAATACCATTGTTTTTTAATGGCGCTACATGATTGATGAAATTTTCTATTAAATTTTCGTCTTTGTGTGAGTAGCTTATAAAAAGTTTATTCATTAGATATTTTGGTATTTCTTTTAGTTTGTTACCAACGTCCAGCTATGGCAAGCGCCTCTGGACTTACTTTATATGTACTAAAGTATTGGTTTTGCATTTCAGTTTTAAGCAATTCAGAAGACGTATGTGCTATATTGTTTGATAGCCACCTTTTCTTATGGATTTTCTTTAGTTCTCCATCTCCAGCCATAACCAGATTCATGAAAGTAGAATCTCAATTTAAATTGCTGCATTGACGCCTTGAATTGAGCTAGAACTAGAATTGTATCACTATTTGAGGGAAGAGTATCTTCATCCAATACATCTAAAAACTCAATTGTTGGGTCGTTTTGCATTATATCCTTTACCTGTCTGAGCACCCGATTTACATTTTTGACTTTGAATTTATTTAAGGGCTCATCAGGTTTCTTTTTACAGAACTCTTTCATTTCATCATAAATAGATTCAATTAAATTCTCCAACATATTGAACTTGTCCACTTCCGCTTCTGTCGGAAGTGAGTCTTTAGCTAATTTTTTCTTTGCCATTTCACTTCTCTTTTAATTTTAATGGACTCTTAGTTCTCAAATCTGACGGATTCCCGTCAATTATCCAGAACCATCCACTTTTATATTCACGAGTTGTGATGTTGTCACCACGAAGCTTTTCAAGACAATTGAGATATTGCTCGAAAATCATCGTGGCATCACTATTTGTTGGAATTTCGTTTTCATCAAATTTCTGAAAACCATCAAATGGAACATAATCATCAACTAAGAGGGTATTCGCTTCCTCTAAGATTTGATTTATGAATTTTAGCTTGAACATATTAATTGCATCGTTAGGACTCTTTCGAGAAAGAATACCAATTTCATTATACAACCCTTCAAGTTGACCTTGAACCTTTTCAAATTTGTTTACTTCATCTTCTTTCATGTTGATCTCTTTTATGATGGGCATGCCCTAATAAATTCAATGAACTTCTTTTTTATTACCTCAACAGGTAATCTCTGCTTGCTATTAAATACCTGAACCATCATTTTGATGTCAGAATCATCTAAAATCAGAATGCATCTTCGCTGACCTGACCATAAATCAATAGTATTACGGAATATTTTTTGGAGCGGTGGTTTTCTCGTTATGATGATTCCGAATCTGCCAAATTGATCATTTAGGTATCGGTTAATTTGTTGTATGTGTTCTCTCTCGAGTTCTTTAACATTTTTAAGTTCCATGACTATTTGTTTGCAATCATAGTCCTCGTATATGTCCTTTAAAAAATCAAATGATCTATTGTTATAAAAGATCAAATCTCTAATCAAAACACCAGATTCAGTTCTACTTTGTTCTTTCGCAAAATCAAGTTGAGGATATACAAGTGATGCTATTAATTGGCACATTGAGTCCTCATATTTCTTGTCAGAATTATCTGTCTTGCCAGTTGGAAGTTTTTCTATTGTTGATAATTTTCTATTAGCAGAAGTCACCGGGATTTGATTGAATAGTGGATCAACTTTGCAATGCTCAAACTTCTTTTCTTTTATTTCAACATAGTTTTTTACTAAGTCATAATTGTGTCTGTTGAAATCTAAGAGTTCAATTCTGTCTGGAAATGCCTCTTTAGGATCATGGATTTCTTTTACATAGAATTCTTTGAAATAATCATCGGAGTTGATCCAAGGAATAAATCTCAACCATCTTTTAGGTACAAATAATATTGGATCCTTTGTTTCAGGATTAGTTGGTAAGTAGGTGGTCTCAGTTAAAAAGGTATGTTTTTTCGGATCGTAGATATATTCCATTTTGACTTTCTCCAATGGAATTCCGAACTTCTCACATTGTTGAATTGTAAAATCAATTAAAAAGGATTGAAGGAAGTTGCATGCTATGTCGCTAACTCTATCTCTTGAGAAGTTGTCAACTAAAAGCTGGATTTCTTCGAAATGAGTAAACCCTGCTTGGTTCAATTGGGGTATTGAATTAAACAAATTAAAAACCTTTGTCGCTAGTTTTTTTCCTATTTTTTTGCCTTTTCTTGTTTTAGAATTTCCAAACCCAACTTCATTGCATTCTGATAATTGAATCAAATTATGAATTGAATCTGTTTGGTTCCCTTTAAGAAATTCAAATCCCAAATGATTGAAGCTGTTGACAATGTTTAGATGCAAAGAGTTATCCTGCATCGAAGGAGACTTCCAGAGAAGAAAGGGGTCTAAATAAAGAGGAATGTCTTCATCAAGAAATGGAATAGCAAAGTCAACATCCTCTTGTAACAATGGAATTCCATGAAAATCATTTATTCTAGGTCTTATTATACTCATTGAGGAGAATGGTGGCTAAGAAATAACTAAATTAACCCATTGTTAGTTTATCCAAAATTTTCTCACCCCACCAATCCATTCAAGAATCCATCCAGCCCTTTGAGTCTCCAATAGTTCAAGGTTTTTTCTCCGGCGGTAAGGAGTTTTTTAATGTTTTCATCGGAAGCGTCGGTCATGTCTGCCGAGTAGTCTCTAAACTCTCCAATCTCCGGCACGTCTAATCTGAAATAGTTGTTTTGGTGTTCTGCTTCTAAAGTGTTGTAGATCTCTCTCATTTGAAAGGCCACCGTATCAATGGCCCCGTCCATCATAATGTCCGGAATACTTTGGGCCCATTTGATCAGTCCCCAAGATTTGCTCTTTTCTTTTCCTTTTAAAGTAAAGCCTCCGCCTCCTGTACCCAAAGAGAGGATCTGCATCTGAGCGGCCGTGGGCTGGTCAATGCCCCTTTCTTCAAAATGACTGTTCCTGGCTTCTGCATAGGCACACATAAGCGGATTGTTGGCAAAGACTCCTCCATCCAAATTGATCATCTCAGGTGGGTGGTGGTCGTCCTGAGCAAAGGGGGCCTGGTTCTCAATTTCAGCAGGAGGGAAATAAGTGGGAGCGGCTGAAGTGGATCGTAAAACATCGCGTAAATAAAACTCCCGCTTATTCGTATCCTCTCTGCTGGTGAAAAAGTAAGCTGTCTTGTTCTCCATATTGTAAGTAGTGATCAGGCAGGGTCGGATCAGCTCTGAGACCTTGGTCTCTCCAAAGAACTGCTGGAACAAGTTCTCTATTCTTTTGGGAGAGAATTGGGCGGCAGAGCGTACGCCCCACAACCTTTTCCAGTTGCTCAGCTTGGATCCGTTGAAGATCCCATAGCCTTCGTTCACATAGAAGTTGAGCGCATTCTGGGCGCTATATCTCGGTCGGGTAGGGTGAGAAGGGTCGGGGGCCAATAGTATGCCCGTCAGGATCCCACCCGTGCTGGTGCCGGCAATCATATCGAAATGGTCGCAGAGCCGTGTACCCGGTACTTTCTTTTTGAGGTAGTCCTCTACATACTTCAGCGTAACGGCCGGTATGATCCCGCGGATCCCCCCACCGTCGATGGATAGTATGCGTACTTTCTTTTTCTCGCTCAAGAGATGTAGTTTTAAATTTCTGAGATCGGAAGGTTTCTACTCAATCGCTAAATCGCACCTTCAGACACTCCATCCATTCTTTTTCTACATCTGGTAATCAATTGGTTGGGCTAATGTATAAAAGCATTTTGAGAAAAAAATACTCATATTCCGGTATTTTTTAATTGAAGGAGTTTTTCTAAGGAAGCAAGAGATAAGAAGCAAGAAGCAAGACTAGGATTAGTCTAATGATTAGGATTTCTTAGGGTCACTGAGTCGCCTCGAATCTTCGAGGCTAGCACTGAGAAGACAAGGAGGAACACGGAGAAATCTTTCATTTCGTTTCAAGAAGAATCTTCTGTGAAGCCAACTTTATCCTGCCTTAGGCAGAACAGGTATTAATACAATTGGAAATTAAGGTTCTCGATACAATCCCGCGAAGCGGGATTAGTTGGGTGGGATGAGCCATCAGCGGGCCGGCGTCAGGAGTGAAACGATCATAGTTTGTTTGCACCAGCAAACTAACTATGGAGTTCATGAACACCTATAAAAATCAATAATGCCGTGAACTAATGGACAAATGCATTTGAAATTCATTAAAGGCGTTTATCGTTTGGCCGCTGAAAGCGGACCTACTTTAATAGAATTTCTTGCTTTTGGACAGAGAGCGCAGAAGCATTGATGGATCTTGATCTTTTTGGTTCGTTTTTGTATCAAGACAAAAATGAACATAAAGTGGCATCACAGAATCTTGATACTTCGACTTCGCTCAGTACGAGCCTTTTTTGGTTCTTTTTTGTGTCAAGACAAAAAATGAACAAGAAAGAAAGAATTATTACCTTGAATTTTCTGCGGAAGACAGGATAGGTATTAATAGAATTGGAAATTAAGGTACTCGATACAATAACGCTTCGCGGGATTGTATCGAGAGACCGTAGTACTTCCTTTGCTTATTTGCTTATTTCATCTAAAAGTTCACTCCTACATATATGTTGGGCTCAAAAAGAAAGTAGTTGCTCCATTTGTTGTCCAGCTCCTTGAACCCTTTAGGTGCATTGTTGTCAAACATCCAGTGCTGACAATGGATCTGTGGTTCTATGAAGAATCGCTTTTGCTTCCCTATAGCGATATGGTAGCCCAGGTGATAGGAGTTGTAAAGTTTAAAATCGTTGCCAATTTCTTTTCCCTTTTCATCCAGATAGGTTTGAAATTGTGGCAAGACTTCAACAGTTGCAAATAGTCCCTTCCACAGCATGCGTTGGTAGGTGATCCCTATTCCGCATTCTCTCACATGTCCCGGATAGAATTCACTCTCAGTCTCTAACTTATCCAAAAGATCATCCGACCATTGGATCCCCATGGGTTGAAACAATCGCCAGCTGGCTAGCTTCAATCCTATAATGTTCTTATTGTCCAGATTGCGCTTGAGGTGCAGCTCAATCATTTGGGTACTGGTAGGTGAGTCCCAGTCCCCAAAGTTCGGTCCGATACGATCTGTTATAATGAAGTAGGGCGTACTCACCCTCCACTTATAGGCCACTTCACTTTCTTTGGTGGCTGTTGAGTTCGTTTGAGCAAAAGCACTCAAGGTGCAAGAGAATAAAAGAATGGTAATTAAATTTTTCATGATTCGTTTCGTTTATTATTTAGGTTGGTTATAATTTCTATTTAGATATTCCTCCTTTTACCAAGAGATAAACGGCTAAGGCCATTTCTCCAAAGATGCTGGGGATGGCTACTGCAGCAAGAAAGAGATCTGCATGTTCTTGATAACTGTCAAGACTGAAATGAGCCACCGTGTCTGCCATATACATGATCCCGGCGATGGACAAGAAGATGGCGATGAATTTGGGCTTTTTAAGGATCTTGCTTAGAAGGATCAAATGGATGCCAAAGAAGAAGAGTCCAATTAGCCAAATGGTGTTGAAGATCTCCAATTGATGATGGATCTCTTCAGCAGAGGTCATCTTCAAGGTAAAGGGCAGGGCAAAGACCGCCACTCCCATAATGGCGGCATGCATCATCCGGAACAGCTTGCTTAAGCTGCTCAAAGGATGGTCTGCATATAGCTTTTCTAGTGCCCATGCAACCACCACATCGAAGATCACCGTGATCATAAAGGCAAGGATGCCGGCTTTGACCATCCCCGCTGAGTTTTGAATGGTTTCAATTGGCGCCAGGGTCAGCCCTTCAATCATCACGAAGTTGGCAAAGATGGCCGCAAAGAAGATGATGATGTAGCTCAGTCCTGCGGTTAGTGCGAATGTTCTTGTTGTCATTGTTTTATTATTTAGGGTTATCAATTAGTTCTTATTAAGCTGCAGTTGGCAGTACCACTACATTTCCTTTCTTATGTCCACGATCAACATACTGATGAGCTTCTGAAAGCTCTTCCAGATCATAGCATCTATCGATCACTCCATAGAGCTTTCCTTCTTCTATCATTTCTCTCATGATCTCCATCAATCGCTTGGTTTCTTTCAATGGCAAGGCTCCGGTGGCTGAGAATTTGGCTTTCTTCTTTCCGTAAACAGCCGTTTTGATCATATCAACCATTAAGGGCATTCCCAATACAGGAGAGAGGTATTGTCCGTTTTCTGTCAAGGCTTTCTTTGCTGCTGAAAAGGAACTTTTTCCCACCGTATCGTAGATCAGATCGTAGGTGTTTTCATGCTGAGTAAAATCTTCCTCCTTATAGTCTATCGTTTTGTCTGCTCCCAGAGCTTTGACCATCTCTGCATTCTTGGCACTGCAAACTCCGCTGACATCGGCTCCATAGTATTTGGCGATCTGTACGGCCGCAGTACCTAATGATCCGGATGCTCCATTGATCAATACTTTGTCGCCCTTTTTGATCTTTCCCAGATTCAACAAGAAGTTCAAGGAGGTAATGGCTCCATCACACATGCCGGCTGCTTCTTCAAAGCTCAGGTTCTGCGGTAGCGGAGCCAGGATGCCATTTTCCTGAAGAATGATATATTCTGCATAGGCTCCCATTTGGTTAATGTTCTCTCCAAAGACCTTGTCGCCTTTTTTGAATTTACTCACTGCCGAGCCAACTGCTTCAACGGTGCCGGCAAATCCACAGCCCCATACTTCCATCTTGGGTTTGCTGATGCCGGTGAACAAGCGTCCGATATATGGTTTTCCGGTTCTCATCATAGTGTCTGCTTTGGTGACAGATGATGCGTGGATCTTGATCAATAGTTCATTGGGTCCTGCTGTGGGTTTAGGCAGTTCCTTTAATTGGAAGACATCTGCTGAACCGTATGCTGTAGTGATCATTGCTTTCATAATCTTGGGTTTTAAAAAATTCTTCGACAAAGGTGGGCAGGTCAATGGTC
>JAUIGQ010000047.1 GCA_030429925.1 Bacteroidia bacterium
GTCTTGGATCTGAATATTAAAACTGACAAGATCCCCAGCCCTTACGGTATCATTCCACAAGGTAAAATTATTACTAGCATCTTGAAATGGCGGTCTGACAACAGGTTTGTCATTAGATGCACAAACCGAAGAGTTGGCAAGATTCGCTTGAAGCTCTCTATAGATCTCAGCAACAGGATCGCCGCATTTGTATGCAGTAACCTTAACACATGAAACATACTTTCCGGAAGTAAAAGAGGTTAGTGAAATTTCACCGGTATTTCTATCGATCGTTGCAGGAACATTTCTCACATCCTGAGTTAGGCCGGGGAAAGGAGAATTGAAAGAATAATTGCTTTGGAAATTAATTGGAGCAGGCACTGATCCTTCCACATACAATTGCCCTGTTCCAATTACGTTCAATGGTCTTGCCCATTCGTACACCAAGCTATCCAACTCATCATCTGTGGCATTGTGGTTATAGCTAAAAGGAATTCCCACACAGATCAGGCTTGTTGCTAGCTCTCGAAATCTAGGAGAGTTATCAGAACAAGTATCTGCGATCTGACCGGCAAAAGGCAAGATCTTCGCTCTCAATGTCAGTCCCGGCTGTCCTACAATGTTATCATTGGCATTTCTTGCATTGTCATCATAGGTAATGATCCACCCTTGAGGAGGTGGCACACCATTCAATCTCCTTGTAAAAGTTCTTACATACTCAAATACCGATTCATCATCACCATTGGCACAACTAAAACTTCCGGGGCCTGCACAATCAGGTGAAATATCGGAATCGGTCACCGTAGTCCACTGTGAAGGCGGAATTTGCGTAACCGACCCTGCGGTTGGGTAATTATGGATCTGAATGAGACCTGAACTATTTGGAGAGATAGGGTTTCCACTACAATCTCTGTATACTTTGAAAGTAAATACGTATCGGCCATTTCCATCACATTCCCATGTGATCTCACCACCCATTAAGTGAGTTGCGAAAGTGCTCTGAGTGGTAGAAATAATCAACAATAGGACTACACCTAACCCTAGTAAAAATCTTTTCATAAAAGCTTAAAGAAAAATCAAGGTCTAAAATAGACATATTTAACCTTTTAGAGACGTAAAGTAAACAATAATCGTTGCGCTGAAAATCACTCAAACCTTATCATTATAGTATCTTTGAGGCCTTTAATCGCATTATACATTAAATGAATCTTACAGGAATAATATCAATATCAGGACAATCAGGTTTGTTCAAGATCGTTTCACAAACAAAGAACGGTATCATCGTAGAGCCTCTAGGCGGTGGAAGAAGGTTCCCAATCCATGGAGCACAAAGGGTTAGTAGCTTAGAAGACATCAGCATCTACACTTATGAGGAGGACATCCCACTTCAAGAAGTATTTGAAAAGATTTTTAAGAACTTGAAAGGCAAAGAGGCAATAAATCACAAATCCTCAAATGAAGAACTTCGTTCATTCATGGAAGAACACCTGCCTGATTATGATCAAGAAAGGGTTTACACTTCTGATATTAAGAAATTAGTGCAATGGTACAATTCACTGCTTGCAGAAGGTCTGTTGAAAGAGGAAAAAAAGGAAAGTCCCAAAAAAGAGAAAAAGGAAGAAAAACCTAAAGGAAAGACCAAAAAAGAGGATCCTAAAAAAGAAAAATAACAACTCCCATTCTGCATGGAAATCTACAAAAGCCCTGAAAGGAAATATATTCCTGAAAGTATTGAATTCAATTGGGATGTGATCGGTGGTTTTTTCAATGAACTAGCCAATAGAGAGCTGAAGTCTTCTGAAGAACTATACCAATGGTTAAGAGATAGAAGTGAATTATCTGCTGTTCTAGAGGAGGAGTTTGCCTGGAGATATATTCGGATGAATATTGATACCACCAATGAAGAATACCAGAAGGCATTTGGATATTTTGTCAAGGAGATCAATCCTAAAATCGCTCCATTCGAAGATAAGCTCAACAAGAAATTGAATGAAAATCCATTCAAATCTGAGCTGAATGAAAAGGGAATGGATATTCTGCTGAAAGGAGTTAAAACTCAGATAGAACTGTTTAGAGAGAAGAACATCCCTCTTTTTACAGAACTGGAAGAGGAATCTCAAAAATATGGTTCAATTACAGGTCAGATCTCCATTCATTACAAAGAGAAAGAATACACCTTGCAACAAGCATCCAAATTCTTAAACAGCACAGATCGAGCTGAAAGAAAAGAAGTGTATGACCTCATTGTTGAAGCAAGACTGGCTATTGCAGAAAAATTGAATTCCCTCTACGATAAGTTGCTCTCTCTCCGACAAGAAGTTGCATCCAATGCAGATTTTGCAAACTACAGAGACTATAAGTTCAAAGCGATGGGAAGGTTTGACTATAGTGTTGAGGACTGTATGGAATTTCATTCAAGCATTAGAGATAGTTTCTCACCCTTGGCAGGGAAGATGGATGAATTGAGAAAGCAAAAGCTGAACATCGACCCACTTAAACCTTATGATATGGGTGTTGATATGGATCAGAAGGAGCCTTTGCAACCTTTCGATAACGGACAACAATTACTGGATAAATCCATAGAATGCTTTCAGAAACTCGACCCCTTCTTTGCAGACTGCCTCAGGGAAATGGAAAAGAGAAAACATCTTGACCTTGAATCAAAAAAAGGTAAAGCACCCGGTGGGTTCAACTACCCTCTATATGAATCCGGACTTCCTTTTATTTATATGAATGCCGTCGGCACCTTTAGAGACCTGACCACCATGGTGCATGAAGGCGGACATGCCGTTCATTCTGTTTTGAGCAATCATCTCCCCCTTGTTGATTACAAAAGCTTACCTTCAGAGATCGCAGAGCTGGCCAGTATGAGTATGGAGCTGATCAGCATGGATCAATGGGATGTTTTCTTTCCTAATGAAGAAGATCTAAAGCGAGCAAAAAGGGATCAATTATTCGATATTGTTACCACTCTTCCATGGGTAGCCACTATCGACAAATTCCAACATTGGGTATATACGCATAAAGAGCACTCAACAGAAGAAAGATATCAAGCCTGGCTAGAAATATCAGGGGAGTTCAGCTCTAATATGGTAGATTGGACCGAGTATCCTGAGATGAAAAGAAACCAGTGGCAAAAGCAGCTTCACTTATTTGAGGTTCCTTTCTATTACATAGAATATGGGTTTGCTCAATTAGGAGCAATTGCCATTTGGAGAAACTATAGAAAAGACCCCAAGAAAACGATCGAACAGTATAAGGCTGCCCTAAGTTTGGGATATACTGCATCTATTGGAGAAGTTTATGAAACAGCCGGTATTAAATTCGACTTCTCAAAAGAATATATTAATGAGCTTGCCGATTATTTATGGAATGAGATCGAAAAAGTGATCTAAGTGATAATAAGAGAAAAGAAATAAAGATTTAATAAAAGATATGTCAGATTATAGTTTAAACGCCATTTCGCCAATAGATGGCAGGTATCAGTCGAAGGTTGCTGAACTGGGCAAATACTTTTCAGAATCAGCTTTGATCCGATACAGAGTGCGAATAGAAGTAGAGTATTTTATTGCACTCTGCAAAATACCTCTACCTCAATTGGCATCAATTGGAAATGACAGATTTGCTCAATTGAGGAAACTATATGTAGACTTCACTGAGAAAGATGCACTTAGGGTAAAAGAGATAGAGAAGACCACCAATCATGATGTAAAAGCCGTTGAGTACTTTATAAAAGAAAAGCTGGAAGATTCCGGCCTGGGCGATCAACTGGAATTCATTCACTTCGGTTTAACTTCTCAGGACATCAACAACACTGCTATTCCCTTAAGTTTAAGAGATGCCATTGAGGAAGTGATCATGCCTGAACTCAATGAAGTCATTGGAGAATTAAATGCATTTGCCATTGAATGGAAAGACGTTCCAATGCTTGCCAGGACTCACGGACAGCCAGCCTCCCCTACTCGCTTGGGCAAAGAGATCATGGTCTATGCAGAAAGACTGAAAGAGCAATACAATTCTGTTATCGACACTCCTTTCTCTGCAAAATTCGGAGGAGCAACAGGAAACTTCAATGCCCATCATGTTGCCTATCCGGAGATCGACTGGGTTGAATTTGCCAATGAGTTTGTCAATGATACATTGGGATTGTTCAGATCACAGATCACTACCCAGGTTGAGCATTATGACAATCTTGCTAGATTATTTGATGCACTAAAAAGGATCAATACGATTCTGGTGGATCTTAATAGAGATCTCTGGACATACATATCCATGGATTATTTCAAGCAAAAGATCAAAGAGGGGGAAGTTGGATCATCGGCCATGCCTCATAAAGTAAACCCTATCGACTTCGAGAATTCAGAAGGAAACCTAGGAGTTGCCAATGCTTTATTTGAACACCTCTCCGCTAAACTGCCTATTAGTCGACTGCAAAGAGACCTTACAGATTCAACAGTAATGAGAAATGTAGGAATGCCGGTTGCTCACAGTCTATTGGCCATTAAATCCCTTCAAAAAGGGTTAAGTAAGTTGTTGATCAACGAAGAGAAGATCCAAAATGACCTAGAGAACAATTGGGCAGTGGTTGCTGAGGCAATCCAAACCATTCTCAGAAGGGAAAACTACCCTAAGCCTTATGAAGCTTTGAAACAACTTACACGTCAGAATGTTAAGATGGATAAGAAGACAATTCATACTTTTATCGACGGCTTAGATGTATCTGATAAAATAAAGTCAGAACTAAAGAATATAAGTCCGTTTAACTACACCGGAATAGAATTATTTTGATCCGTATCAAATACATTCTCACAATAGTATTTACCATCTCAATTTGCTTTGAAGCAAATGCCCAATTTGCAGAAAGGATTGCCTCTGGGAGGCCGGGAAATGCAAATGGGGCATTCTCCGTTGGAAAAGGAGTTTATCAAGTTCAATTCGGACAAAATTTCATCAGCACTAACAATGATCTATCTGACAGCTATAAAGGAAACTTTCCTAGCAATAGAACATTTAGTGGGCCCGATGTAATGTTTAGAATTGGATTGAAAGAAACTGTTGAACTGAGACTTGGAGGGGTATATTCCATTTCTGAAGAGGTAAAGTTCGACCAAGGAGGACAAAATCAAAGTTTTTCAGGCTTTAGCAACCTATTGCTCGGGATCAGGTCTACCCTTTTCATGCAAAAAGGAATTTTACCGGCGACTGCCATCCAGTTCACAACAGATTTTGGAGGTGGCGATGATTATGACAAAAAGCTTCCGGATGCTGCTTTCAGAGTAAACTTTAGCAATAGGATCGGTGAAAAATTAAACCTCAACTGGAATTTTATCAGCAGATGGATTCCCGACAATGCCGATATAGCGGGATTCTATATATTCAGTTTCAGCTACCCTCTTACAAATGACCTTTCAATGACTGCCGAAGCATTTGGCAATATAGATGAAACAACTAAACTCAATACCGGTGTAGGTTTTAGCTACATACTAGGCTCTAATCTCCAATTCGATCTTTATGGCAGCTACGGAAGAAATGAGATCGAAAAAGGAAATGTTGAGAGGGAGATCATCAATTTCAATGCTGGAGTTTCCTATAGAATAGTAAACCGCAAAGAGAAAGATTAAAATTATCTATCTTTCTACTGTCAATTCTGAGTTTATGGATCAATTGCCCCCACTAAAAAGTGAGGACATCAAACAAGCTTTCCCCAATGCCTTTTTTACATGCCTTGAAGAGGATGTAAACAGGGAGAAAGAGTTCTTGCAAGCCTGCGATGATCTCTACATGAACTATATGGAGAGGATCAGGAGAGTTGAGAGCAAGAATGATCTATCTAAATATATCAATGAAACAGACTGGTTAAAGAATGCTCTTTACCAATTATTAGAGGAAGAATTTCCAGAAAAGAGAGAGATCCACTTTGAAGAGGAATTTGAACATTTCATAGATGTATCCAATGTTTATTTGATGAATACTCCCCTAACTGTAAAGTTAGAGCAGGAAAAAGAAAGGTTCTTTTCACAGGAAGATGATTCTTTCATCTTGAACATTGGAAAGTTCTTTAAAAGAAGCTTCTTCAACTTAAGTAAGCTTCCACTTCGTTTCGCCAATCTTTTCAGAAAGCAAAAGAAAGAAGTTCACTACTGGGCTCATAAAGTTCCACTTCGCTCAATGATTGAGCATTATTTCATCAACAGCTTTGCTCAGCAAAATATGTATGCATTTGAAGACTTAATGAAAGCCAAATGCAGTCACCTGAATCTGAATTGGAGGATCATAAAAGAGATCAATAGGATCATAACAGATTTCCTTAATTCTGAGCAAACTGCTCAAGAAATGATCGTCCAATTAGAAGAATTGGAAAAGAGGGATTCCCTGAGCAGGTCTCAAGAAGTTCTTGACGCCCTATTAAAAGGATGGAGAGAAAAAGGTGAAGATGTATACAATGAACTGGATTGGGAGTTTAGGGATTCTATTTTAAAAGTAGACACCATAGAGCTTGGCGCAGGTTACTACGGATTGTACAATCTGAAAGGCGGAAGAGAACAGTACTTAGAGCAATACAAAAAGATCTTTGGTGGATGGAAGAATTCCATCTTCGCTCAGTTGGATGATATCCAGATCGATATTGAACTGTATCACATCAAATACTTTGGCTTAATGCAATATTTCTTGCTTCGGAATAGTGCAAAGAGCAGAATTGAAAAGACCATCAACGATCATTTCAAGCCTATTGAAAAAGAGTTCGATGAACTTATTGCCAATGTTCAGCAGGCTGATGAAAAGAATGTAACAGAGCTTATCAGGACGGAAAAGGCCGTTCTCACCAATCTTATGTCGAAGCAGATCATTCCTAAAACTATAGAAGGGATCTACGAGCAAGATTTTCCGAACTTATTGGAAAGGATGGAATTTAAGATCAGCAAGGCAGTTGGTCAAATGAAAGATGATAGGATCATCTATTCAGAGAATAACTACGATTCACCGATCAAGAAGTCTGAACTGAGTCAGTTCAATCCTAGAGAATTGGTTCAGATCTCCATATTAAATGAGTTCAGCGAGCAAACAGCAAAGCTAAAAGCTTCGGTAGTTGATCAATTGGGTCATTTGCAATCTGAGATATATGAGTTAAGTGGAATCATAGAGTACAATCTGGATTCAGCCTTGAATTCTCAGGAAGAAGACTCTGAAGAAGAGAATGATATCAAGCAAATCGCTTGTGAAGGGATCAATAGAACCAAAGCCAAAACGGTTAAGATACAAGAAGACTTGATCACTCTGCAACAAACTATTGATACAGAACTAAAGGTGATCATTGAGAAAATGAATGAGGAGTTGGTCAAGTTAACGATCAATGAAAACATCACTGAGCTCAGATTAAGACTGGCAACTGCTAAAGCTGTCAATAAGACTTTCTCTATCAAAGAAGGAATTCGATCATTTTTTAACAAAACCTACCCCCTCTTTATTGAGAGATCAAAGCAGCTCTATAAAACTACAGAGAAGAACATCAATGAGTACCTGATCAATTTAGGGCTGGTTAAGGAAAATAAGATCCTAACTGCTGAACTATCCGACTTCCTGCTTAAAACTGATGAAGCTATTTCAAAGCTACCATATGTTTATAAGAGGCTATACAGGATAGATCCACTTTCAGAAGAAAGCTTCTTCGAGGGAAGACAAAAAGAACTAGATCAACTTCATTCAGCCTATAAAAGATGGGAAAACGGAAATTTTGAAGCCACAGTTGTTGTGGGTGAAAAAGGAAGTGGAACCAGTAGCTTGATCAATTTCTTTATTGAAAGAACTTCCAAGGAAAAATTCATAAGATATAAGTTTGACAAAGCTCATTGCTCAGCGGATGACTTTTACGATCTATTTCAATCTATCCTTGAAAACAAAAAGCTGAAGAGCCAAGAAGCATTGGTCAATTATTTAATGGAGGGAGAAAAGAGAGTAATCATACTTGAAGACTCCCAGCATCTATACCTTAAGAGAATTGGAGGATTTAGAGCAATGCAAATGCTCTTCGACTTGATCTCAGAGACCTCAACGAATGTATTTTGGATCATTGAAGTTACTACCTACACCTACGATTATCTTGAGAAAACAATTCGGATCAGCTCTTATTTCAAAAATAAGATCTTGCTTCAGAGTATCACAGATGAACAAATGGTGAACCTAGTCATGAAAAGACATAGGGTTAGTGGATACAATCTCGAATATGTTCTACCGGATCCAACCAGCCGAGAAAGTAAGAAACTGGCCAAATTAGATGAAGAGGGAAAACAAGCATATCTAAAGGAAAAGTATTTTAAGAAGCTGAATGAATTTGCTAAAAGCAATATTAGTTTGGCCTTATTGTATTGGATCCGTTCTACATTGGATGTAAAAGAGAACAGCATCCAAATAGGAATGATGGGCGATATGAAATTTGAGTTCCTTTCTGCTATGACAGACGAGAGCATCTTCACTTTGCATGCATTGCTCTTGCACGACAGTTTGAATGTCACAGAACATGCTGTACTCTTTCATCAATCTGAGTGGCAAAGCAAGATGAATTTAATGCTGCTGGAAGATAATGGGATCTTGAAGCTTGCCAATGAAAGGTATCATATCAATAGATTACTTTACAGACAAGTTGTGAATGTATTAAGACAAAAGAATATTCTTCATTGATGAGATTTAGAAAGATACATATCAACTTTTTTCTAGTGTTAGCATGGCTATTGATGGCCACTCACTCTTTTGCTCAATCCGACTCATCGTCGAGAGACTGGATCGTCAAGAATGGAAAGGAATCTATTGCAAAGAAGCCTGATTCATCAGATCATCCCGATACGGTCTACTTGGTAGTAAAGGACACTGTATTTGCCGAACCAACAGACACAACTAGTTTCGCCTCTGATATTGGAGGGGAAGGTGCTGAAGGGATCAAGAGCATTTCACAGATCTTTTCAATAGGCAAGATCTTTTGGGCGATCATCTTCTTGATCTTCTCCTACTTCATGATCAGATTAACGGTATTCATAGTAGAAAGCTTTGCGGAAAGAAGTACCAAGTATCGATTCATACTAAAGAGCATTACACCTTTCGTCAAGATACTTGGTTGGTTCTTGGCAATCTTTGTTGTTGTAGAAGGTATTTTTCAACCGCCTAAATCCACTATCCTAGCTTTCTTGGCCTCCTTTGGTATTGCTGTTGGTTTTGCCGCTCAAGATATTTTGAAGAATATTTTTGGAGGGATCATGATCTTGTTTGACCGTCCTTTTCAGGTTGGTGATAAGATCCAGGTAGGTGAGCATTATGGGGAAGTAAAAGAGATTGGATTGAGATCTACCAGAATAGTGACCAAAGATGACAGCTTGATCAGTGTACCTAATGCAGAGGTAGTAAATACAGCCGTTTCCAATTCAAATTCCGGAGAAGCAAATTGTCAAGTTGTGGCTGAGATCTACTTACCAATTGATGTTGACACCAACAGAGCCAGGCAGCTGGCAATGGAAGCCGCCAGGGTTTCTCGTTATGTTTATCTCAATAAGCCCATATCAGTCTTATTCATTAATGAGGTAAAACAAAGGAGATCTTTTTTGAAGATGAGATTGAAGGCTTACGTATCCGATATCAGATATGAGTTCTCCTTTCAGTCGGATATGACAGAGATCGTAATGGACGAAATGTTGAAAGAGGGTTTGATCAAAAAAGAGGATCTGAGTTAATTTAGCATCATGGAAGATTTTATCAATTGGTTTGAAGATCAAGAGTGGTTTTTCTCTTTTAGGCGTTGGATCATTGTATTGCTGATCATCATGGGGGCGGTCCTTGTTTCAAGGATCCTCAAGAGGACTCTTAAGAAATATTTTAGCCATCTTGATAGCAGTGGAAATGATACTCAAACCAATTTTGCCTTTATCTCCAATGCCATCAATTTCCTTTTCTTCATTGGTGCCATCATTCTGATCTTTTATACCATACCTCCTTTAAGAGCTTTAGGAGTTACACTTTTTGCGGGTGCCGGAATCCTCGCTGCCATTATTGGTTTTGCTTCCCAGGCCGCCTTCGCAAATATTGTTGGAGGAATATTCGTCGTGATATTTAAACCATATAGGGTGGGCGATATGATAAAAGTAGGTGGGCTTGAATGGGGAATTGTTGAAGACATTACCTTGAGACATACTGTGATCCGAAGTTTTCAGAATGAGCGCTATTACATTCCAAATTCAACCATGAGTTCTGAGAATATTCTGAATGCCTCCATTGAGGAAAGTCGGAATTGTATGTTCGTTGAAATGGGTATTAGCTATGACAGTGACGTAGATCTTGCCATGAAGATCATGAAGGAAGAAGCATTGAAGCATCCCAGCTGCAGAGATTTTAGAACTGAAGAAGAAATTGCAGAAGGTAAAGAACAGGTAATAACTAGGTTGATCAGTTTTGGGGACTCATCAGTAAACCTAAGAGCTTATGTCTGGGCTGATGATCCTATCACCGGATTTGTGATGAAGACAGACCTATTTAAAACTATCAAAGAAAGATTCGACAAGGAAGGAATTGAAATTCCATTCCCTCATAGAACCATTGTCTATAAAGATGCGAAGAAAGCTTAAAGTACCCATACCAAAAGTTAGCTTCCGACGGTTTTCTGAAAAATCGAAGGCCGACCAGCTAATTGGTCAAGCCCCGGGCACTTTGATCTACACCGGAAAAAAGACCACTGACAAGGTAGAGATGGAGATCTTTTCATACAATGAAGAGGAGATCCACCACCATCGTTCAGAGGACCTTTCTGAGATCATGCAAGGGTTTGATGGCAATCGGATCAATTGGATCAATATTGCAGGATTGAGCAAAGTGGAATTGATTGATAAGGTAGGACAGGAATTCTCTTTACACAATCTCTTACTGGAAGATATTCTAATGGTCGATCAAAGACCGAAATCGGAAGATTTCGGCGATCACATTTTCTTCACTATTAAGATGTTCCACGATCGAACTGAATTCGGAATAGAGTTCGAGCACATTAGCTTCGTCCTTGGAAAGAACTTCATTCTCTCTTTCCAAGAAAACGAAGAAGACATCTTCGGTCTTCTTAGAGATCGACTGGTCAACTCCTATGGCAAGATCCGTCAGAAAAAAGCAGACTATCTGTTTTATAGATTCATTGACACTATTGTAGATAACTATTTCTTGGTACTTGATTCACTGGCTGAAAAGTTGGAAGAACTAGAAGATGAAGTAATGGATAAGCCAAGTAATCACACACTCCAAAAACTTCAAAGGATCAGAAAAGAGACCATCTATTTAAGAAGGTCTATCTACCCATTGCGCGAATCCATCAATTCACTTTCAAAAAGTGAGAATCCATTGATGGAAATGGAAACAGAACGCTTTCTCTCCGATGTATATGACCATACCATTCAGATCATTGAATCTATGGAGACCTATAGAGACTTGCACTCCGGCATTATGGACCTCTATATGAATATGGCCAGTAATAAGATGAATGAGATCATGAAGGTATTGACCATCATGTCAACCATCTTTATCCCCATCACTTTTATTGCAGGGATCTACGGCATGAACTTTCAGCATATGCCTGAACTTGGTTTCACTTGGGCTTACCCGGCAGTTTGGGTGCTCATGCTTTGTGTAGTGATTGGAATGCTGCTCTTCTTTAAAAGTAAAAAGTGGTTCTAAAAGACCAAATTCTCTACTGGGCCAAGCAACCCATTTTTTGGATCATACTTTTTGGCTTGATCCGTATGTATGGTATTACTAATCCCCCATTGGAAACCGGTCATAATTGGCGACAAGTGACCGGCTTAATGGTTGCGCGAAATTTTTTTGAAGTTGATGCGAACATCTTTGAGCCTAGAGTTGATCTAGAAGGAGGAGAAAAGCGGGTGATCGGCATGGAGTTTCCCCTATTGAACTATCTCCATCATTTGTTTTCATTGCTCTTTGGTTATGAGCATTGGTATGGAAGATTGATCAATCTATTGGTCACTTCAGTTGGCATCTATTCTTTTAGTGAGATATTGAAAAGCTTATTCTCCAAGAAACTAGCCCTCTACTCTACATTAGCCTTATTATCCTCCATTTATTTTGCCTATTCCAGGAAGATGATGCCGGATACTTTTAGTTTGGGATTGGGAATGATCGCTATCCACTTTGTCTTGCAATATTTTAAAGAAGGCAAGACAGGATCGCTTGCATTATATCTTCTTTTTTCTAGTCTAGCCATTCTAGCTAAACTTCCTTCTATCTTGATATTGAGTCCCATTGTTCTACTTCTTTTCAAAGATCAGGAACAGCATGATAAAAAGCTAAGACTGGCAATTTGGTCTACTTTTCCATTACTGATCGGTGGTATATGGTATTATTGGTGGAATCCAAGATTGGAAGAAATCTATGGGAGCTGGTACAATCAGGGAATGAGAATAAGAGATGGAGTTTTAGAAATCAGCACTCATTTGGCAGATGTATGGCAAAATTTTAGTTTTCATTCCTTTTACAGCTATGCTTATTTCATCCTCTTTCTTGCAGGAGTAGTCTTAATGATCAGACAAAAAGAAAAGAAGTTGATCTATATCAGTTCTGTCTATGCTCTATTCTCATTGATCTATATCTTCAAAGCCGGCTTTTATTTCCACCATCACAATTATTATATCATTCCTATTGTTCCCATGATGGCGGTGATCATTGGATACGGATTGACTAAGATCAAGAATTCTGTCCTTTTAGCTTTAGTGCTTGTAGCGGCAACTGCTGAGTCTATTGCCAACCAACAGCATGATCTGAGAATAAAGGAAAAAATGGAGTACAAATTAACCTTGGCTTCCATCATAAATGAGCAAATCCCTCAAAAGGAAAAACTGATCATTGTATCTGAGGGCAACCCTCAACTGCTTTACTTGGCTCATCGAAAGGGCTGGGTAAGAAGTGAGGAAGCAGCAAAAGATCCAACACTTATCGATCAGTTGGTTGAGGATGGTGCAAATTATATTCTGATCGACAAGCACGAATCAGAATTGGAGCTAAACTACCCGATGGAATTCCAAAATCAGGACTTTCTACTCTATTCTCTCTCAAGCCTCAAATAGGCAATGATATCTGTTGCCGGAAGTTCCTCTTCACCCAGTTGTCTGAGCATGCTGATCAACTGTCCGCGGTGATAGGTAGCATGATTAAAAAGGTGCATAAGCACTCCTGAAACCTTATTTGAAAACTCAACACCCGCTCTATTCGAATATGTGCATAAACTGTTTAGATCCTGTTCATTAACTGATTCCACATAGCTCAATGCAGCTCCAGACTCTTCTAGAAGGTAAGCAGTTGTGAAGTTTTCGATCTTACTGCTAGGCCAGTGATCCAAGCTTCTTCCATTCAATCGATTGAGCCATATTCTTTCCGCATCGAACATATGTCCCAAAGTCCTTCTGATTGTAGGAAAGCTACTGGCAATTGTCTTATCAAGATCAATGGGATCCAATCTATCAATTCGCTTGCAAATTAATTGATCTGCCCACAAATTATAGCGAGCCATTTGTAAAAAATATTCCTTCATAAAGTATGGAGAATTATGCACAGTAAACTTATTAACAATTCCTTAAAATAGTTAATAACTTTGTTAATAAGCATTGAGAGAGGCCTTCAACAACCCTTCACTAATCGAATACATTTGGGGTAAATCAAGAAAGGCCATCAGATGTTTACAAAGATCTTCGGTAAGAAAAAGATAAAAGAAGATAAACTCGCAAACATTTTCGTAAACACAACCCTCCAAGCAGTCGAGGACGGATTCTCCGACATCGTAGGTCTCATCAAAGATTCACCTGAATTCATAAAAGAGCCAAAGGTTGAGGAAGGAGATTCAAAATTCCTTTTGATCGTTATTGCTGCCAACTTAAAAGAGATCCCAAGACACTTAGGTGCACACCAAGATAACAGGATGATCAATTTGGTCATCACCAAGCTATCGGGTGTATTTGATGTTGAGTTTGACAAACTAGAAGCTATTCTGAGAGAATATCAAAGTTATTTGAGCAGGGTTAATCATCCTTCCAACAACAATCTCTATGCAATGTCGAAGGCTGTGTTTTACAAATACGACCTTGGTCAATATCAAGAGGAGTATTTCAGGAATATGAATGCTCCCAATCCTCTTTTCCTCAAAAGGCTTGATGAAGCCATGAGTATCTTCCTTTTCAATTGGGCCCAAACTCAGGAAGAGTACCAATTAGTAGAGTAATACTTCTGAAAAGTTTCAAAGAATTCACTGAAAAAAATACTTTTTCGGCTATTTTCGTTCCTTCTAATGTGGAGGGAACCCACATTAATAGTTTGATATAGTAAAATCTCTCATTTTGAAAAATAGATTTATACTTTCTTTTCTGGGCTTTATGGCCGTGATCTTCCTTTTCTCAAGTTGCGCGACTATTATTGGAGGGAGTAAATACTATGCAAAGGTTGTTGTTCCGGAGCACCCTGATGCAAAGATCGAGTACAAAGGGATATCTGTTGGCACGGGAGAAGCCAATTTCAAAGTCAAAAGAATGGAGGCAAATCAATTTGCCGTTACGATAAGAGAGGAAGGTTGTGAAACTCAAATAAAGGAATTCAAAGGAAGAAAATTTAGAGGCTGGTCATTTGTTGGAACATTATTAGGATACACAGGATTTGTTGGGTCTGTTCCCTTACCATGGGGTGTTGTGCTTGACGGAGCTACAGGTGCATGGTGGAAACCTGATATCAATGAAAAAGGTGTAAGCAAGCAAGATTACAATCACTTCATCTATCAGATCGATTATTCAGGATGTTCAAATGGAAATAGTATTGAAGCCAAGCAGGAACCGTCTTCTGACTCTGAATATCAATATATTCTGGACAAGGATGAAAATAAAAGAAGTGCTGAAGATCCAAGCAAAGTAAGAGATTTTGACTCCAAGAATTACAAATTAAGGCAGTTGAAAAAGCTACTTGACGATGGGATATTAACCCAAGAAGAGTTTGATAAGGAAAAGCAGAAGATCTTAGACGAATGACCCACATAGGTGCTGAAGAAATTATTAATTCTATCCCTTTTTGCCATCCACCTGCAAAGCTTATTTGCTCAGCAAGAACTATATGTTGGAGGTGAGTTCATTGGAGGGGTTCTAGGAGGCTCTGAACTAAAAAGCAACTTACTAAAACAAAGGAACTACTCTCCAACTCTAGGAGGCCAAATCAATGTTCATGTTCGAATGTTCGACCTCTTTTCTCTTGAAGCAGGAATTGGGCAGCATTGGAGCAGAGTTCGACTAATTGACAATGATTTTGAAGATCAGGCTGAAGATTTTTCAATCAAAATAAAGAACAGCAGCTATCATTGGAATTATTACGCAGCTGTCTCTGCTTATTACAGGATCAAAAACTCCAATTCCTATCTCTACGGAAAATTCGGACTATCAATAAACACTTATGAAGAGAGTTCAGTGAGTGATGCTTCCAATTTTAGTATTAGCAGTTTGAACATTGATAGAAGTATTGAATATTCAACAACTTACGAGCACTCCAATTACTCCTTCATTCCTGAAATTGGATACCAATACAAATTTTATAAAGGGAATATTTTGAATATTGGTCTTCGGTACAATATGGGACAATCAAAAGCCTTTGAAAGTAATTATACCATTACCGACAATGTTAGTGGTGAGAGCAGAACAGATGGATTAAGCTCCAATGGTGATGCTATAACATTCACTGTTCGTTATGATTTTAGATTGCTTCACTTCAATAAAAAGGAAAGAGCAAAAAAGATCAAACTGGATGAGATTGCTATAGATGTCTCTAAAAAAGAAGAACCCACTGCTGCAGATACAATATTGAGCGACCGAGAGCTAGTGGTAAGCGACAGGATCAAGGTGAAAAATTCACAAGTGATCGTCTCCATCTGGGATCACCAAACTGTTGATGGAGATAGGGTATCCCTAATGCTGAACGGAAAGTGGATCTTAGAGAATTACAAACTAAAAAAGGAGAAACATCTCATGAAAGTTGAGCTGAAAGAAGGGATCAACACTTTCGTACTTCATGCCTTAAATCTCGGAGAGATCGAGCCCAATACTGCCGCACTAATCGTAGATGATGGAGAAAAAAGACATAAGATAATTCTTCAATCCAATATGAAAAGAAGCGGAACACTTCAAATCAAGTACAAAAAGTAAAATGAGTATCAAGGGTTTCATAGGTAGTCTTCTCTGCTCAATTATTTTACTGGGCAATAATTCTTGCACAAAGAAAGACCTGGATATTGAAGTAGTTCAAGACGAGTGTAAAAGGTTTAGGATCAGCAATCCAACTTATAGCTTATTAGAAGATCCCTGTAATGATTCTACCAGAATATATGCAGAGGTAAACTTTAATTTTTCCAAGACCTCTGATTGTCTGTGGAGAGTTATCAATTCACCTAAATTCTATGATAGGTCGAACACTGAGATCACACCTTTAACATACACCAATCCTACCTTAAAGGAAGAAATAAATATTGGAGACAAGGAAGCTTCCTATTCCTTTGAAGCTGTATTTGCCAACCTAACCTTAGCCAAAGATCTCAACCACTTAATTCTAGATTTCAATACTCAAAATGAACTGGGAGTAGCTAGTAACACACTTCAGATCAGGATCAATACTTCATGTTCCATTGTCGATTCATCTGCTTATGACATCAACCCCAATGAGGTGAACATACCTCCTGGACAATCATTGTTCACCATACGATTATGGGACAATGCTGCTGAAGATGGAGACATTGTATCTGTTTATTTGAATGGCAATTGGATCATTGAAAATCACAGTTTATTGAAGGCCGGCACTGATTTTAACTTTTCTACCTCCTTATTGAATCAAGGTGCCAATGATCTTGTTGTTTTCGCTTTGAATGAAGGTACATCAGGTCCAAATACGGTAAGTATTGCTGTCAATGGAACAGAAATACAAAACTTTAAACCGGGTCTTCTGACCGGAGAGGCGGTCAGGATCAATTTTTAGACTTCCTTCTTTCCATTTCCGCTCATCACATTTCCCCATTCTCATTCTTCATAATTTCTATCTTAGTACTTACTTTAATAGAAAGTATGAAGTTCAAGGTACTTGCAATTTCAATCCTACTCTTATCCACGGTGCAGACTATCTTCGCCCATCCATCATGGGGAATAGTGGTTGACAAGCATCGAAATATC
>JAUIGQ010000178.1 GCA_030429925.1 Bacteroidia bacterium
ATCCGGCTCTAATGCTGCTTGATAATCTAATCCTTTCTTGGAGCGGTCCAATGCAATGTGCTTTTCTATGATATTGGCGCCTAACCCTATTGCGATCAGATCCACGATCTTTCCAAAATCTTCTTCACCATCTACATGATCGTGATACCCTACTGGGATTCCAAATTCATCTTGCAATAATTGGATCCTTGAAATGTTGAGATCCTCAATTTGGGTAGGGAAGTTTTGCACTCCATGCATAAGGACTATCGACTGAGCCCCATTTTCTGCTGCAGTTTCCAATCCAACTCTGATCTCATCCAGAGTAGAGGCTCCTGTTCCCAGGGTAAAAGGAATTCCTGAAGCGGCAACAGCTTTCACAACTTCCGGATTGGAAAGGTCTGCTGAATTCAATTTGATTCCATCTACCTTTAATTTAACGGCTAATTCAACAGAGGGAACATCATAGGTGCAAGCCCAAACATCAATTCCCAAGCTACGGGCATAATCGTTTAACTCAGTCCATTCATTTTCAGAAAAGGCAATATTGTCAAGTGTTTCGTATAGGTCGTTGGTAGGTGTTACAACATGACCCATATTGAAGAACTGCAATTGGGTGGCATTGGCACCGGCATCGGCAGAAGCTTTGATCAGGGCTTTTGCATCTTTCATGCTTCCGTTGTGTGCACAGGCCATTTCAGCAATGATATATGCTTGTTGACCTTTGCCAATGATACTGTTGCCAACCTTTATTTCTCTATTGAGCTTTTCTAACATTTACCAGCCATTTTCTTTTAGGATCGCATCTATCTTGCTTCTTTCATCAGAAGTACTTTGTTTCATAGGTCTTCTTTCAAACTCCTTCATATGACCTCTCAAGGATAGTATAGCTTTCAAGGAAGGATGCCAGCCAAAAGGCACTAGTTTTTGGAAGAGTGGGATCTCTATTTGATTCACAATTCCGTAGGCTTTATCATAGTTCTTTTCCTGCATCGCATTGTAGAAATCATTCTCAACCTCTGCTTTGAAATTTCCTATTCCACCTAGGAATGCCTTAGCACCCGACCAATAATCACGCAGGTACCTGCTCATACCTCCACCGGCACCGATGATGACTGCCTTGTCGGCCAATTCTCTTACTACGCTACCGCTGTATGCCATGTCTAAGGCTTCTTCCTTTAATCCAACCACATTGGGGATGTCTAATAATTTATGAAGAGTAGAAAGAGGATATTGAACACTTCCGCCACCCAGTCCATTTCTCATAGGCATTTCATGGATCAGTACTCCAATTCCTGCAGCATCACTAACTTTTCCAAAGAAATCAAGAAGGTATTCATCACCATAATATCTTTCCGGATAGTAGGCCAAGAAGAGGTCGGCACCTATCTGGCGGCTATGCTCGGCAAAATCAATAGCATCAGCTTGTCTGCCAAAAGGCGGATTAGCTACAATGGTTTTCATCCTACCGGCTGCGGCCTTTACTACGGTCTCGTTTACAGCTTTGATCTCCTCTGCATTCAGGAGATTGTATCTTGATGTCCCAACGGTAGTCATCACATTCTTGATACCGCTGTCGGCCAGGAATTCTACATATTTTCTAAGTGAATCGTGATCTACAGATTCATCCTCATTAAATGGAGTAGGCAGGGGAATTACCGTACCTCTGATCTCATCTATATACTTATTGTTCATTCAATATTTTTTTGGCGATGATCTCTGCAATTTCGAATTGATACGGATAATCAATATCGTAGGAACGTATTGCGGGCATAATATGATGCATCATCTGCCTGTTAAAAAATGTTTTCTTTTCTAAGAATCCTTTCATGCTTGCCATATAAATGGCTCCATTAGGATGGTATCTTTTTTCTTTGTTCTGTGAGCGGGTCACTTCATAACCGCTGGGGTCGAGCATTTTTACGATCTCACCTTCCGCCTCTAATGCAAACTCTATTGGAAACTCATATTCGGTAACACCGATCAAGAAGTGATGCTGATCCTGTGATGTTAACTTCTCAAATGCTTCTCTTACATCCTCTGATGTCCTGAAAGGACAAGTAGGCAAGAGTGCAGCAACATAATCGTATTCCTTTTCGATCTTGTTTCTGCTGATGTATTCATTGATCACTTGAACCTTGGTAACCCTGTCTCCGGCCATTTCTTCCGGTCTTACATCGATCTCAGCTCCATGCTTCTCGGCAATCTGCATGATCTCTTTATCTTCTGTAGAGACAACCACCTTTTCAAATACACCTGATTCCAAAGCAGCATCAATGGAATAGGCCATCAAAGGTTTACCATTCAATGGAAGAATGTTCTTTCTTGGAATGCGTTTCGATCCCCCTCTTGCCGGGATAATACAAATACAGCTTTTGTTGTTCATGAACTAGGCTTTTCCCTTGATCAGGTCTGAGATTCCGTAAATGTAGCGAGAAGGATTCAAAACCGACTCATTGAACCACTGCTTGGAGAGTAGATCCGGAGAATATTTCGGCATTGGATCAGGTCTGGAATGCGCTCTCATGATCTTTCTGTATTTCCCCTTCTCAACTCTTCCGGCTCTGTGATAAGTGTCTGTTGTAAACACGATCAATGATCCGGCCTTAGCCACCATTGGGATTGCATTTTGAAGTTCTTTTGGCAATTGTCGGTTTGGCAGTCTAGATATCTTTTTCCCCCTCTTCTTGAAAGAATCCATAATGGATTGCGCCAATTTGTGTGAACCGGGCACTGCCTCAAAGGCTCCGTTGGATTCGTCTATATCGTTCAAGTAGAGGAAGAACTTAAGGGTTGAAAGCTTGTCGTAATGCAGCTCGTTCAGCGCATTGATCTCTTCATGCTCATCCCTTGCCACATAGATCTCATGATTGAAATGATTGGGAGTTCCTAAATACTGGTCTGCAACCTTCTTCATGAATTCCATATTGAATACATTATGAGTATTGGGGAATTCATTACAGTCGAGCTTTCCGAATTCAATCCTCCTAGCAATACCTTGTGGGTATTCCAAAGGACTTATGCATTCATTCTTTGTCTGCAGGATCTGATCATATTCTTTGTTCAATTCTTCCAGCTCGGAAGCGTTGAGAAAATCTT
>JAUIGQ010000048.1 GCA_030429925.1 Bacteroidia bacterium
CTTCCATTTAATAGTCAGAGTTTTCTGCTTCCATTTAATTTTCCAGATTCCAAGTTCCAGACTCTTGACTCTAGACTCTAATAATTATCTTTACACAAAACAGAGAATATGCTATCAAAGAACATAGAAAAACTGCTTCAAGATCAAGTAAAAAAAGAAGCTTCCTCCTCACAAGTTTACCTTGCCATGGCCAACTGGGCTGACGTGAACGGCTATCCTGGCTCGGCCCAATTCCTTTACACTCATTCGGATGAAGAAAGGATGCATATGCTAAAACTGATGAAGTTTCTAAACGAAAGAGGTTGTCAGGCAGAAGTACCTGCATTGAATGCTCCCAAGAAGGAATATTCAGGACTAATGGAAGTCTTCAAAGCCATTATGGATCATGAGATCACTGTCACCGCTTCTATCAACAATATCATTACTGCTTGTTTGAAAGAGAACGATCACTTGACCAATAACTTCATGCAATGGTATGTGTCTGAGCAAATGGAAGAAGAAAACCTTGCCAGATCCATTATTGATAAATTGGAAATGATCGGGGCAGATAAATCTAGTCTTTACTTATTCGACAGAGAGTTGGGTGAGTTTCAAGCGGAACACTAAATCAGAGTTCAGAGGTCAGAGGTCAAAGATTAGAGAGCTTATCGTTTAGATCTAACTTTTAGCGTCCTAGCTCTTTAACTCTCTATTTTTTAGTCTTTAGTTTTTAGTCTTTAGTTTATCTCAACCGTCTTCACCTCTTCCTTCTTGGCTTTGATCTGCGCTTGAGTTTCCTTCTTTTTGACCTTTGGCAAATTCCTCTTCAATGCCATTTTAGCATTCAAACCCCATTGCTTGGTATAATAGGTTTTTCCTTCTGCAATTTCAGATTGAGGCACATTGGAAGTCTTGCCATTAGCTAAATAGCGAATAGCTCGTTGGTAAAGATCATGTGCGTGCTCCATTACCTTGAAGTGGATCTCTTGGAAAGAGCTGTTCCAATCGATATCTGTTAATTCTGTAGTTACAATATTGCCGGAGTCGATCCCTTCATCGATCCACATGATGGTGTTCCCCACCAAGTGGAACTGCTCTGCTGCTATGCACCAATTGGTGCAATTAGGTCCTCCCTTAATGTATGGAGAGAGACCGGTATGCAGATTCAAGATTCCTTTTGAAGCCGGAACAGAGAGCATCTTTTTCTTGATCAGACTGGTACCGGAAACGATGACCAGATCCGCATTCATCTCCTTCGAGAATTCAAATGCCTCCTCTGAGTTGATAATGGATACATCTAGCCTTTTAGCTGCAGGATAGTTGGGGTATTTATCATTGTAAAGCCGATTCATCCCTATCCATGCTTTAGAAATGAATGAAAGGAAGAACTTCTCAAAAAGCGTCTCCAAAATCTTGGACAGCGTCAGCTTTCTCTTCTGCACTCTAGATTCTGTGATGATCCCAACGACCTCGAACTCTTCAGCCAACTTATTGGCCAAAGCTCTATGATTGGGCGCACTTCCTATCCAAAGTAACAGCTTCATTTGTATCCTATGGCTTTTTTAATGTTCTCGAGCGTATTGGATATTCTCAATTTCGTCTTGAACCATGGCTCATTGTAGAGTTCTATTCTGGAAACTTCAAAGAGATCTTCCTTTGTAGGGTCGTGAATATCCTGCTTAACTGCCAGTCCAATTTGATATCCGGCCTTTTTGCTCAATTGCTTGGTTTGTTCATTAAAACTGCCAACAGGATATGAAATGGTTTTTGGAAAATAACCCAACTCTGCCTCAATTCTTTTAGCCGACTCCTCCAACTCCCGACTGATCTCCTCTTCATCCTCCATTGTGCCCAGCATGCTGTGGTTCACCGTATGACTCCCGATATAATGACCTTTATCTCTTAGTATCCTCAGATCATCCCAATTCATCATCAATTGCGAAACCTCAACATCTGAAAATTGTTGGGTGATATGATCCAACACCTGCTCTCTCTTCTTATGATCGATGGTCTTCAGAAAGGGTTTGAGTTCAGCTACAAAGCTTAATCGATCCGAATTCTGATAAAAGCTTGCTTTCTGAAACTTATTGGGCAAGAAGTCGAACGATAGTTCTATCCCTTTCTTCTCGGTCTTTTGAAAAGCATTTTCCAGAACATGAGTCCAAGTAGGGATGTTCTGATCAATGCAATTGGTGACAACATAAAAGGATGCCTTCACTTTGTACTTCTCAAGAATTGGGAGTGCATGTTCTATATTGTCCTTATAGCCATCGTCGAACATGATGGTAGCATATCTATTCTTTTTCTTTTTGTACTCTTCAACAAAAGCCAAATCTTCAAACAAGATCGTCTCGTACTTTTTAGAAATATAATTAATGATCTTGTCGAAGAGCCTGACATCAATGGGGTCCCACAATGGATCTCTTTCTGGATTTACTCTATGAAAAAGGAAATTCCGTATCATTCGGTCAATTGGCTAATAGAGCTTCTTTCTTTTTAATAGAAATGGCAAAAGGATCTGATGGTAGTTCTTGGCAACATCGGCAGTTACAAACTCAATTCCATACTGTCCGCACTTCAACCTCAACTCTGTTTCTCTCTTCTTTGCTGCTTTTTTGTACTCTTCTCTGACCTCTGTAGGATTTAGTTTCACTTCTTGTCCACTTTCAAGATCAATAAAGCGATAAGGACGATTCTCCAGGTCGAAATCCAACTCCGTACGTTGGTCAACCACATGAAATAGTATTACCTCATGCTTGTTGTGTCTTAGGTGTTGCAATGCGGAAAGCAGCTCTTCTCCCCTCTCTGAATTGTCCATCATATCGCTGAAGATGATCACCAATGACCTTCTGTGGATCATATCAGAGATCTGGTGCAATGCATCAACTGCAGAAGTCTTCTTGATGGTTCTCTCTCTATTCAAGAGTTCTTCCAAATAGTTATACATCAATCGCTGATGAATGGGATTGGATTTTGCCTCTGTGTGTAGGTCTATATCATCACTAAAAAAGCTCAAGCCATAAGCGTCTCTTTGCTTTTTAAGCAATTCAATTAATGCTGCAGCAGCGTAAATAGAAAATTGCAGTTTATTATTGGAATGACCTTCCTCCTTCTCTAGAACTTCCGGAAAATCCATAGAGGTAGAAATATCCAATACTATCCTGCATCGGAGGTTGGTTTCTTCTTCATACCGCTTGACAAATAACTTATCGGTTTTCGCATATAGTTTCCAATCAAGATGCCTGGTAGATTCTCCTGTATTGTACAATCGATGCTCTGCGAACTCTACTGAGAAACCGTGAAAAGGAGATTTGTGCAAACCGGTAATAAACCCTTCCACCACTTGTTTTGCAAAGAGCTCTAAATGGCTATAAGCATGTATTTGTTTTGGGTCTATTAGAGGCATGGGTCAATTTTAAGCATAAAAAAGCTGTTCCTCTAAATTAAGAAGAACAGCCTTGCTATTTTTTCAAAAGATATATTAGGCCATTTGAGCCTCAAGCTTTTGAGCATAAGCAGCTTTTGGTGCTGCGCCCACTTGCTTGTCTACTACTTCACCATTCTTAAAGAACAATACAGTAGGGATATTTCTGATCCCAAACTTTGCAGATACTTCAGGGTTGTGATCTACATTCACTTTACCAATGACTGCTTTGCCTTCATATTCATTATGCATTTCTTCAACTACCGGTCCAACCATTCTGCATGGTCCACACCATTCTGCCCAGAAATCTACCATTACAGGCTTATCTGAGTTGATCACTTGCTCTTCAAAATTTGCGTCTGTTAATTCTAATGCCATTTTATTGATTTGTTAATTATTATTCTATTAATCTATTACTTTTTAATCTATTGATCTTAGAAATCGCCCTAGAACATATTCCAAACCACTTTGCTTTCTCAGTCAATCTGTCACTATTTAATATTATAGTTCAAAGCCGGAACATTATCTAGTGTCTGGATCAGCTCATTGGTCAACTTCACCATCATACTTCTTGATTTCATCTCAACCGTCTGCTTCTTCTCATTATCAATAAGTTTCAGCTCCAGCTTGCACTTTCCTGCCTTCTCCTTTTCCAGTATCTTTAATATATCCAAGAACTCGGTATTCACCTTTTGGTAATCAACCTCTATACTCAGACAGGAAGTCAGTTTTTCACGAACATCTGACAAAAGCTCCATTCCGCTGATCTTGAATTCCAATTCGTCATTCCACTGTCTTTTTTGAACCCTGCCTCTCAAATATAGGAACCAACCAAGACTTAAATAGCTTTTGTACTTTATGTAATCATCGCTAAAAAGCATGATGCGATAACTTTCTTCATAGCCCTCAACAGTTAATACACCATAAGGTTTTCCTGTTTTAGATACCCTGTGTTGAGCTTCGGTAACTATTCCTGCCATGCGCATCTCACCTCTATTGAGGTTGGCTTCCATATTCTGAAGATCTCTTATACGGGCATTGCAATAGTGCTTTAGCTCAAACCTGAAGTCATCCAAAGGATGTCCGGACAAATAGATCCCAACTACCTCTTTTTCTCTGGAGAGTTTCTCCATTCTTCCCCATTCCTCGCAAGGCGGAACTTGAGGTTCAGGTATCTCTACAGCTGTTTCTCCTCCGAAGAGAGATGCTTGTGCAGAGTTTTCTTGCTCCTGGAAACTGGCACCATATCGCAATGCTTTCTCCAAGAAAGGAGAATCTCCATTCTCTTGATGGAAATATTGAGCTCTATGCACTTCTCCAAAGGAATCAAAAGCTCCTGCCAAGGCTAAACTCTCAAAGGTTTTTTTATTGGCGGCTCTTAGATCTATGCGTTTAGTTAGGTCGAAGATGGAAGTATACGGACCTCCTTCTTTTCTCTGCTCAACAATTGCCTCTACTGCTCCTTCTCCAACTCCTTTTAAAGCTCCTAATCCAAAGCGGATCTCTCCATTCTTATTGACAGTGAACTTATAAGAGCTTTCATTAATATCCGGACCCAATACTTTCCTTCCCATCCTGCGACACTCCTCCATAAAGAAGGTCACCTTCTTTATATCGTTCATATTGTTCGTAAGCACTGCCGCCATGTACTCAGCCGGATAATTGGCTTTCAGATAACCTGTTTGAAAAGCCACCACAGAGTATGCTGCCGAGTGAGATCTATTGAAACCATACTCGGCAAACTTCAGCATGATGTCGAAGACTTCTTCTGCCTTCTTCTTCTCTACCTGATGCAATTTCTCTGCTCCCTCGACGAACTTGACCTTCTGTTCCTTCATCACGTCCATCTTCTTCTTCCCCATAGCCCTTCTGAGAATATCCGCTTCTCCCAGGCTATATCCCGCCATGATCTGTGCAGCTTGCATGATCTGCTCTTGGTATACCATGATACCGTAGGTATTTTCTAAGATATCCTTTAGGAGGTCATGAGGATACTCTACTTTCTCTCTACCGTGTTTTCTGGCGACAAAGAGATCAATGAACTGCATTGGACCTGGACGATACAATGCATTCATAGCGATCAGATCTTCAATATTGGTCGGTTGAAGGTTCTTCAAATGCTTTTGCATTCCAGCTGACTCGAACTGGAAAGTACCATTGGTCTCTCCTCTTTGATAGAGTTGATAGGTTTTCTCATCATCCAAGGGAATCTCATCCGGATCGATCTTGATGCCATGATTCTCCTCTATCAAGGCGATGGCATCTCTGATGATGGTCAGGGTCTTCAATCCCAAGAAATCCATCTTCAACAATCCTGCATCCTCCACTACTTTATTGTCGAATTGGGTCAATAAGAGATCAGACTCCTTTGAGGTGCATACAGGAACATAGTTGGTAATATCATCCGGAGAAATGATAATACCACAGGCATGAACTCCGGTATTCCTTACGGACCCTTCAAGGGTCTTCGCCTGATTCAGGGTTTGAGCCGTAAGGTCATCCTTTGCTGCCAGCTTTCTCAACTCAGTAACCTGCGAGTATTCATCTGCATTGAATTTACTCTTAAGCGTTTTATCATCGCTGTCGAAAATAGTTCCCAAACTGGCATTGGGTACCATCTTAGCCACCTTGTCAACTTCAGGCAATGGTAGGTCTAGCACTCTTCCAACATCTCTTATGGATGACTTGGCCGCCATAGAACCGTAGGTGATGATCTGAGCCACCTGGTTCTTTCCGTACTTATCCACAACATAGTCGATGATCTTAGAACGACCATCATCGTCAAAGTCGATATCAATATCAGGCATGCTCACCCTTTCAGGGTTCAAGAATCTTTCAAATAGCAGGCTGTACTTGATCGGGTCGATATTAGTGATCCCAATTGCATAGGCCACTGCAGAACCGGCGGCAGACCCTCTTCCCGGACCAACCGCTACTCCCATTTGTCGGGCTACTGTGGTGAAATCCTGAACGATCAAGAAGTATCCCGGGAAGTTCATATCCTTGATGATCTTCAGCTCAAAATTGAGTCGTTCTTCTATTTCAGCGGTGATCTCCCCATATCTTCTCTTAGCTCCTTCAAAGGTCAAGAAGCGGAGATAATCGTTCTGATCCTTAAAATCGGTTGGCAGCGTATAGTTTGGCAGCAAGATGTCTCTCTTCAAATTAGGAGGAGTGATCTTATCTACGATCAAGTTGGTATTGTCAATGGCCTCCGGAATATCCTTGAAGAGCTCCAACATTTCTGCCTGCGTCTTGAAGTAGAAATTGCTGTTGGGGAAGCCAAAACGAAATCCTTTTCCATCACCTTTAGGAGTGCTGATCTTATCTCCGGTATTGATGCACAATAGAATATCGTGGGCGGTCCAATCTTCTTCATCTACATAATGAGAATCATTAGTAGCGATCATGGGTACATCGTACTTCTTCGACCACTTCATGAGGATCTGATTGACATCTTCTTGAGTCTTGCCGGTTCCGTCGATCTCGTCTAGGCCGTGTCTCTGTAATTCAATATAGTAATCATCTCCGAAGAGCTCATGCCATTCCTTGAAGGTCTTTTCAGCTTCTTCCTCTTCTTTGAATAGGATGGCTTGTTGGATCACTGAAGCAATACAACAAGTAGTAGCGATCAAGCCTTCCTTATATTGTTTCAGCAGCTCCATATCGATCCTAGGATACTTAGAGTAAAGTCCTTCGATATATCCCAGAGAGCAAAGTTTGGAGAGGTTCTCATACCCCTTCTGGTTCTTTGCAAGGAGAAGTTGATGATATCTTTTATCTCTTTTCCCGCCTGTAAATTCTTTCTTATGTCGGTCCTCAACCATATAGAATTCGCAACCAACAATTGGAGTGATCCCAAACCTTTGAGCTTCGGCTACGAATTTGAAAGCGCCGAACATATTACCATGATCGGTAAGCGCTACTGCCTTCATTCCATCCCGCTGCGCCTTCTCCATAAGAGAAGTTATAGGAGCAGCACCATCCAATAGGGAAAATTGGGTATGGACGTGTAGATGTGAAAAATCAGGCATAAAAACTCGGACTTTGGGGCATATAAAGTTAGGTAAATGTGTAAGTGCTTTTTTGCTCTGTTGATAAGTGAAGTAGATTGATTTGAGCAATTGATTTTAAAGGAAAAAGGGTGTTGATAAGTGTGTTTTTAGGACAGAGGACGATCCTTCGACAAGCTTCTCCTTCGAAGTAAATCTACGGAGAAGGAGCTCAGGAACCGAACGTTGGACGAAGAAGCAGAAAGAATATCTGGGATCTATCAGTATAAATCTGTCTATCTGTTTTACTATTTTTGAAATCAACCCAAAATCAGAGACTTATGGCGTCGGTAGAAGATTTTATTAAAAAACATTCCCAATGGGAATCTCAATTGAGAAAGCTCAGATCCGTACTTCAAGAAACCGATCTGGAAGAGAATATCAAATGGGGGGCTCCGGTTTATGGATACGGAAGTAAGAATGTAGTTGGATTGGGTGCTTTTAAGTCATATGTTGGATTGTGGTTCTTCAATGGGGTCTTTTTGAAGGATGAACAGGAAGTACTTGAAAATGCTCAGGAAGAGAAAACCAAAGCCCTCAGACAATGGCGCTTTTATGAGGATGACAAGATCGATGAGAAGCTGGTCAAAAGATACATCTTAGAAGCCATTGACAATCAAAAGAATGGCAGGGAGATCCTTCCCGACAGAAGTAAGAAAAAGCTTGAGTTACCGACTGAACTATCCTCTGCTTTTCGATCCAATAAAGCTTTAAAGGCTAGCTTCGACAAGCTTACTCCCGGCAAACAGAGAGAATACGCAGATCATATTGGCTCCGCTAAACAGGAGAAGACAAGAATAAGCAGACTTGAAAAAGCCATTCCCATGATCATGGAGGGAAAGGGATTGCATGATAAGTATAAGAATTGTTGATTTGAAGGTCGGAGGACGGAAGACGGAGAACGATCCAAGAGCAAAAATTTACTTTTCACTTAAGTCACCTTTTACTTAAGACACTCGTCTTTGTTCCTTTGCTTATTTGCTTATTTGTCTTTTTGCCTTTCTAAGTTCATCCTCACCCCAACATAGACCATTCTTCCGAAGATCGGTCCCCAGACCATAGAAGCATCGAATTGATTTCCGAATGGATTGTCGGCAGAGATGATCGGATCATCTTGACGGTAGTTGAGTATGTTCTCTACTCCCGAATAAACCGTCCACACATGATTGATATACCTGGAAACTTGTCCATTCATCAAAAAGAAAGAAGGCGAACTCATTCCCCTACTATTCTCAAGGGTATTCCCTTCGGTTGTTGGTATCCTCTGCTCTCCAAACCATTGGGTAGTTAGATCGAAGGTCCATTGTCCACCCTTTAAATTCCTTCTTGTTGAATAAGCCCAATTGACAAAGAACCGATGCTTGGGCGTAAATGGTTTTTGTCTCAATCCCGATTGATAATCAGTTCTTACTTCAGCAAACCTATAGGCAGCTCTCATTTCGAGGAATTTGATTAATTCATAACTCAGTTCGAGTTGCAGATTATTTGCATAGCTCTTTCCATCCAAATTATAGAACAATACCTGATCAGGACCTTCATCTCTATCAACCACCAGCTGATTCTCGAAATCTGTTCGATAGATATCCATGCTCACATACCCTTCTCTATAATCAAGCGTAAAACTCCTTGTAATATTAAAACCGAAATTCCAAGCTTTTTCCATTGGAAGCCCATAGGGATATTCAGAATTGGTTCCTAAAAAGTTAAAGGTTCTTGAACTTGCTAAAAGTGATTGTTGCTCCGCAATGGGATTGGCAGTCCTTTGTCCGCTTCCGGCCAAAGCTCTAGCCACCGTAAATTCATCTATTGCATAGCGAAGATGCAGCCTAGGAGTAAAGAACCCGCCGAAGATATTGTGTTCATCATATCTGGCACCGGCAACCAAAGTAAAGTTATTACTGGGCTCAAAGCTGTATTCAAAAAATGCCCCCGGAACTCTTTCAATTCGTTGAAAGTTAAACTGATCCAATTCCTCATCAAAGTGATCGTATAAAAAGCTAAGTCCGGTCTTGAACTTATGGAAGGTATTTCCAATGATCGATTGATAGATATAATTAGCATAGAATGTCTCTTCCAAGGCATCGTAGTCTCTAAATCCGTAGCTCGACTCTTGCTCTATTTTACTGGCAGAAATCTGCAAACCCATACTTCTGTACTTGAATCCGGGAAAGACGATACCCACTTTTGCAAATCCTTCTATTTTCTCTGTTGATATAAACAACCTATAAGGACCGGAAATTGGATAGTTCACTCCGGTTTCAAGTTCATCATCCATTTGCCCACCTTCCTTTAAGTCTTTCAGGTAATGAATACCGAACTGTGCTCTTAGGGCTTTGCCACTGTTATATTTCCATCTATTCATCAAGTTTACTTGATCTTGCAGTGGAAAATCCCTAAATCCATCAGAATTCATATCCTGCTCATAGGGCCGAGTATTGCCATGCAATAAGACCATGGTAGACCATTTATCTGAGAGGTGAATATTGTTCAAGAAGTTCAATTCAAGCCTACCACCTTGATTCGCAAAGAGATTTAGAAAGGTATATTCTTGATCCTCTGGTTTCTTCAATTCAAAATTGATCTGTCCGGCAATACTTTCATAACCGTTGACCACTGAACCGATACCTTTTGTTAACTGAATGGATTCTATCCAGCTTCCCGGAATGAAGGTCAGTCCAAATGATGTACCTAATCCTCTGATTCCGGGCATGTTTTCTCTGCTGATCATTGTGTATGGCCCGTCTAAACCCAGCATTCTAATTTGCCTATTTCCACTAACCGCATCCGTAAAATTCACATCGACGGAAGGATTGGTCTCAAAACTTTCAGAAAGATTACAGCAGGCAGCTTTGAATAACTCCCTTTCCGTCATATTCTCCATCTTCAATGGATGGATGAAATCCATCTGAGTTGTTGATTGCCTGGCCTCGATCTCAACTGCTTCAAGGCTAACAGACTGCTTCAACCTAAATGTAATGGTGCTGTTAAGATCCTCGATCAGAAGTGTATCTGAGCTATAGCCAACGAAAGAAGCGATCAGATGAGAAGCATCTTCCGGAATTGCCAATTGAAACACCCCGTTGCTATCAGTAGTGGTGCCGAAATTGGAGTTCATCCAATAGACATTGGCAAAAGGAACAGGTTCAAACCTCCCTTTCTTATCCTCAGAAACTACAACACCTTGAACCGACTGTCCATATACAGACGCACCAAGGAACTGCATTAGCAGTACCAGGTATAATAAACGAATCATAACTACTGCTTAATGATCGTCTCTTACCTTCTCGTCTCGGTAATGACAGCAAGGATGGATCTTGTCATAAACTTCATCCTCTGCCTTCTGCTTTTTGGTATCGTGTCCTACCATATTAACAGCTGTATGAAGTTCTTCTTCGGAAACCTTTGACGCTTTGTAGACAACAGTTAGCTCATGAGATTTTACATCCCAGTTAGCTAACTTCACACCTTTCGTCCTCATAACGGCACTCTCAATGCGATCCTTACACATCTCGCAAACGCCATCGACCCAGAATTTGGTTTCTACAACTTTCTGCTCAGTGGTGTCTTGAGCATTGATCTGAAATGCACCAATTGTGCATAGAATAATTACAAATAACTTTTTCATGATTGATTTTTTAAAATTTAAGAAAGAAGGAATTGGATAGAAATCAAAAAAACTATCCGTAATAAGTAAGCTGAGAATGAAGAATATAAGCAGGAGGTGCGTGAACCGGTGGATGAACCTCCTTGAAACAAATAAGATCAAACTCATCCTCCACTTGCTCTTCTTCAAATAGGTTCGTTACCAAAAAGAAGTTAGGTACTAATTGAAATTCTTGAGTTTCTTGCTTGATCAGATCCATATCTGCAGCGATAAACTCTGTTTCATCCTCGCAGCAATCCATACCGGATGCTTCACAACCTTCTTCTTCATCAGGAGAGCAATTATCTGCTGGAGTATAAATAGAAAAGGAGGCTAAGAAGTCGCCACAGTAGTGCTTATAAACAGACACCCCACCCGTGCTCAATAAAAGACTGAGAATAATAAGATATGAAAAGAGGGTTCTTAGGGACTTCACGGCGACAAAGATAGCCATATTGAAATTCACTATCTGTTAACAAGTTCTAAAGGCTGTTAAAAGTGAGCACGATTAATTGTAGCTAATAATTGTAGCTAAAATTTAGGGAACATCTCGAAACAACACATAAGATTATTTATATATTTAAACTTCATTACATAACGCTATCTTATAATGAATTACACACTTAACCAATTGCGGATCTTCAGAAAGATCGCACAGTTAGAGAGCATTTCAAAGGCTGCCAATGAACTTCATTTAAGTCAGCCGGCAGTATCTATTCAACTCAAAAACTTTCAAGAGCAATTTGAAGTCCCTCTGACCGAGATCATTGGTAGAAAGCTCCACATCACAGACTTTGGAAGAGAGATCGCCGAATCGGCCAATAAGATCATAGCTGAAGCCTACGATATGAAGCACAAATCCATGGCACACAAAGGCTACATAACAGGTAGAATAAGATTAACAGTTGCTTCAACCGCCAAGTACGTTATGCCTTACTTCATTTCAGAATTCTTAAATGAGCACGAAGGAATTGACCTAAAAATGGATGTAACTAACAAATCCAAGGTACTTCAGAGTCTGGAAAACAATGAAGTAGATTTTGCCATGGTATCAGTCCTTCCGGAAAAGCTAAAAATAGATCGGATAGAGTTACTTCAGAACAAACTTTTCTTGGTTGGGAACAAGCAACTTGCTAAGGAAGGCAAGCACATCGACAGCAAGGATCTGGAAAAATTAACCTTGATCTTTAGAGAAAAAGGAAGTGCTACAAGATCAGCCATGCAAGAGTTCATTGACAAGAACCAATTGAACATCAAGAAAGAGATTGAACTCACCTCAAATGAAGCAGTAAAGCAAGCTGTAATAGCGGGACTTGGATATTCAATAATGCCTTTGATAGGCATCAAGAACGAGCTTCAAAATAAAGACCTTTACATCATACCACTTAAGCAACTGCCTATTACCACAGAGTGGAATTTGATCTGGTTGCAGAATAAAAAATTCTCTCCTGCAGCAAAAGCATACAAGGATTATTTAGAACAAAACAAGAGTAGACTGATCCAGGAAAAGTTCGCCTGGTTCGAAAGCTACAAGTAAAAGGTATACTCAAGAATTTGCATAAGGCTTTCCTTATACTTTAATTGATACTATTAACCTTTACTATTGCATAGCAATTATTGATATTGTTTATTTTAGCCTAAATGATCAATAAAGCCTTAGAGAGTCCAGAGATCAATTGGAAAGAATCTCACATTAAAAGAGGTGAACTTTTGTCGAGACCGAATGAAGTAGAGAAGTATTTCTATTATATCAAGTCAGGCGCTTTAAGGGCTTACACCATTGTTGAAGACCAGGAGTTCACCGTTAGATTCGGATACAAAGGATCTATCTTCACTTCTCTCTCCTCCTATTTTAGCGGAGAACCCGGTGAAATGTACTTAGAAGCAATACGAGCCTCAACTGTGCTTCGAGCATCTAAAATAGAATTTGAAAAGTATATTACTTCTAACAAGGATCGACTTATAGAATACAAACAACTTTTAGAGCAATTGGTGATTGGTTGTATTGAAAGAGAAAATGACCTTATGCACAATGACCCCAAGGTCAGGTTGGAAAGAGTAAGGAAAAGAAGTCCTCAATTGTTTCAAGAAGTACCCCACAAATACATAGCAGCTTATTTGCGAATGACAGCTGAAACCATGAGCAGGTTAATGAATACCTAAATCTTGATCTCGATCAAGATTGGTGGAAAGAATCTCCCTCAACTTTGTCAAAAAAAAGATGAAACAGTCAGAAGTTATCGCAGAATTAAAAGAAATGGTTGTCAACCAGATCGAAAGAACCCATGCTCTTCAAGAAGCAGGGACAGATAAACTTTCATTGAGCAACTCTCCCGAAAGCTGGAATGTATTGCAATGCTTAGAACATTTAAATAGATATGCTGATTTCTACATTGAAAGTATCAACGAAAAGCTGAAAAGATCAACAAAATCGGCCAGTTCAGAAAAAGTGTTCAAACCCGGCTATTTTGGCAACAAGTTCTATTTGGATATGCTACCCAAGGCAGATGGAAGTGTAAAGAAGATGAAAACCTTTAAGAGCAAAAACCCCACTGAGCAAGAGTCAGGTATTGAAAGCTTGGAGAAATTTCTAGATTACCAAGAAGAATGGCTTGAGCTTTTGGATAGAGTAAAAGACTTCAACCTCAATAGGAATAATTGCAAACTCACCATTCCCCTCATCAAAATGAATTTAGGAAGCACCCTGAGGTTTGTGATCGCCCATCAGGAAAGACATATTCAACAGGCCGAAAGAACAATGGGAAGTATTTAGAGTACTTGGAGTACTTAGATTATTTAGAGTTTTTTAGTCTTTAGTCTTCAATCTATCACTAAAAACCTTCTCGAACTTCTCGACTTTAGGTCTAACCACTGCCTGACAATAGGCTTGCTCAGGATTGTTCTCAAAATAGTTTTGATGATAATCCTCAGCCGGATAAAAAGAAGTTGCTCTAGTGACCTCCGTTACAATTGGGGCATTGAATGCGCCTGAAAAATGGAGCTCTTCTTTTATTTGGAGCGCTATTTCTCTTTGTTCTTCATCCTGATAAAATACAGCTGACCTATATTGAGTACCTACATCATTGCCCTGTCTATTCATGGTGGTAGGATCATGTGTATTCCAAAAGACCTTTAAGAGCTCTTCATAACTGATCTCTTTTTCGTCATATTCGATCTGAACAATTTCAGCATGACCGGTTAGTCCGCTGCATACTTCTTTGTATGTAGGGTTCTTCACCATTCCACCCATATAGCCTGATGTAACCTTATGCACACCCTTCAATTGTTTGTAGATCGCTTCTGAACACCAAAAACATCCAGAACCAAATGTTGCTTTATTCATCTATTAAAGAAGTTTGAGAAAAGAAAAAGAACAAAGAAAATGACAATTTCGTTCTCTTTGAAATTCTATTATTTTTTAAATCCAGTCAATCAATCATTCAAGTACAATCAATCATTTCTTATTTCCATCTTGTAGTGATCAATATCACATTCAGAGAACATCTCACCCACCTTCTTGAAGCCCCTCCTTTTATAAAACGGCATTGCCTTTAGCTGAGCGTGCAAATAAATAGTTCTTTCCAATGGCAAGACTTCGGCTAAAACAGCCTCCAATATCTTATCGCCAACTCCTTTGTTTCTGTATTCCTTTAATACTGCAAAACGTTCTAATTTGATCTTATCTGCAATATGTCTCCACCTTGCTGTTCCTACTGCCTTTTCTCCATCATAGAACAAGAAATGTTTACTGAGATCTTCAAATTCATCAAATTCTTCTCTCTCATCAACTTGTTGCTCAATGACAAATACAGTTTCGCGAATCTTTCTCGCTTCTTCAAATAACTCTTTTTCAGAGGTAAAAAATGATCTTATCATAGCTTAACAAAATTTAGAGCTTTAGTTAACAATAATTAACAGGGCTCTAACTCTTATGGCTCTAGGCCTGATTAAGTTTGTAGTCCAAAATTAGAGAAAGAATGGACGCAGAACAGCAAACACCTATTTCAACTGAAAATATTCCACAAAATCAAAGTGCCGATAGCGACATCAAAGCACTGAACGAAAAGATCAAAACAGAAAGTTCGTTCGTCGATCTCCTTACTATGGAGATGGACAAAGTGATCGTTGGACAAAAACATATGGTCGAACGATTATTAGTGGGACTTCTATCCGACGGACACATCCTTCTGGAGGGTGTACCCGGATTGGCAAAAACTCTTGCCATCAATACTCTTGCAAATACGATCAAGGCAGACTTCAGCAGAATACAGTTTACTCCTGACCTTCTACCCGCCGACCTGATTGGGACAATGATCTATTCGCAGAAGAATGAAGAGTTCACCATTAAGAAGGGACCGATCTTTTCCAATTTCATTTTGGCCGATGAGATCAACCGTGCTCCAGCAAAAGTGCAGTCAGCATTATTGGAAGCTATGCAAGAAAAGCAAGTGACAATCGGTGAAAATACTTTCGAGCTACCCAAGCCTTTCCTTGTTCTTGCCACCCAGAACCCGGTTGAACAAGAAGGAACTTATCCCCTGCCTGAAGCGCAAGTAGATAGGTTCATGCTGAAAGTTGTTTTGGACTACCCTAAGAAGGAAGAAGAAAAGAGGATCATCCGTCAGAATCTTGCTAAAGAAGGAATGCCAAAGGCAAAAGAGATCTTAAAACCTGAAGATATTCTAAAAGCAAGACAAGTGGTTAGGGAAGTCTATATGGATGAAAAGATCGAGCAATATATTGTTGACATTGTTTTCGCCAGCAGAAATCCTGAAGATTATGGCTTATCCAAACTAAAAGACCTGATCACCTTCGGTGGCTCTCCCAGAGCAAGTATCAGTCTGGCTATTGCTTCAAAGGCCTATGCTTTCATTAAGAGAAGAGGATACGTAATCCCAGAAGATGTCAGAGCCATTGCCAAGGACGTCCTTAGGCACAGGATCGGTCTTAGCTATGAGGCTGAAGCTGAAAATATTACCAGTGAAGATATCATTAACGATATCTTAAATGCGGTTGAAGTACCTTAATTCTATCTCCTTTGGCTAACAGCAATCAAAATACACAAGAGCTGCTGAAGAAGGTTCGCAAGATCGAGATCAAGAGTCGCGGTCTTTCCAATCAGATCTTCTCCGGTGAATACCATTCCGCCTTCAAAGGAAGAGGAATGGCATTTAGCGAAGTGAGAGATTATCAGATCGGAGATGAGATCCGAACAATAGACTGGAATGTAACTGCTCGTTTTAATCACCCTTATGTCAAGGTATTTGAAGAAGAAAGGGAGATGACAGTTATGCTTTTGGTGGATGTGAGTGGATCAAAGGATTTTGGAAGCAAAAAGCAGTTCAAGCAAGAGATCGTTACTGAGATCTGTGCTGTCCTAGCCTTTTCTGCCATCAATAATAACGACAAGGTAGGAGTTCTCTTTTTTAGTGATCAAGTAGAAAAATTCATTCCTCCTAAGAAAGGAAAAAGCCACATTTTGATGATCATAAGAGAACTGCTTGATTTTGAGCCTGAAAGAAAAGGGACCAACATCAAGGAGGCATTGAAGTACTTTACAAGAGCGATCAAGAAGAGATCCACAGCCTTC
>JAUIGQ010000179.1 GCA_030429925.1 Bacteroidia bacterium
CAACAAAACCAATCTTTATCTAGATTACAGTTACCATATGTATGGAGCCAATATGGGAAATCTATATGTAGATGTATTGGATAATGGTAATTGGGTGAATGTAGATTCCATAGTTGGACAGCAACAAACTTCTCAATTTTCTCCATGGAAAAGAAGGCGGATCGATCTAGGTTTTCTGAGTTCCTCAAGCTTCAAATTCCGGTTCAGAGGCTTTACTCATAGTTACTCACCATCCTATATGGCTGTAGACGATGTTAGAATAAGGTATATAAATGGGGATGAGTTCGGGATCAATAATTTATACATTGATAGCACAATTTGCACCGGTAATCTTAATACTCTGATATCCTTTGATCTGGAAAAAGATCATTTAGGGATTCTGGACAAAGACAGTTTGATTTTTCAATTGTATCAAAACGGAAATCTGGTTGCAAGTGAGTATTTAAGTTCGGATCTAGACTCCACAATATTGGATACTACTATCATCATGAACTACAGGCCCACTAGTATACCGGCTGGCGTCAATGAGTTTATTTTAATTAGCCTTTTCACAAAGAATGGAAGATTATATAGGGATAGTTTGTCTGTTAATCTAACAAGAACTATTGATCAACTTCCCTACTCCTACAGCTTTGAAGGTGATTATAGAACTTGTCCAATATACCCGAATGAATCACCATCATTTGGTCAGATGGGTGGATGGAGTTCAAGTGATGATTCTGCAAATAGTTGGGTGGTAACAGATACCGCCTATTGTTATTGGGGGAATTCAGCAACTCATGGTTATAGTTCAGGTCCGGAAGCTGCCAAAGATGGTTCTTCATTTATTTATTGGCATCAAAATGATACGAACTTTTCTTATCTATATAGTCCTTGTTTTGATCTAAGCAATAATAATCAAGCTGAAGTCAGCTTCTGGTATCATAGATATGATGGAAATTCTCCTCCAAATACAAATTATATGGGAATCCTTAAGGGAGAGATATATGACGGTCAGAATTGGCAACAATTGATTAGAATAGACACTTTATGGAGAGTTCAAAACCAACCCTGGCTGGAATATAGAGCAGACATAAGTCAATTCATAAATTCAAATGTGCAGTTTAGATTTTATGTAGATAGTAGCATTTTTTACCAAGTAAGCACAGCCATTGATCTTTTTCAGATCACAGATCCTCTGAGTACTGGCTTAGACTCCCCTCTCGCACTCTCGCTCTCTCAATCTCTCTCTATCTTCCCAAACCCCAATAAAGGTAGCTTTACGGTTAGTATTCCTCAAGAATTGATCGGTAAAGGGTATGAGCTGATCGACTTGAACGGCAATACCATAAAAAGAGCTAATTTTAAGGATGTTCGAGAAGAATTGGATCTGGATGTTGAAAAAGGAGTCTATATGCTTAGGGTGCCTGGCTCAGGAATTAGAGAGAAGGTGGTGGTGTATTAGCAAGAGTCTGGAGTCTGGAGTCTGGAGCCTGGAGGTAAAGAGCAAAGAGAAAAGAAATAAGAAGAAAGAGGTTGGAACAATAACTCCGCACCTCGCACAACGCAGCTCGCACCCGTTGCAATTTCTAAATATTCTATGTTGTCTCCTTTTTCTCCTTCAATTAAGCCATAATCTAAGATCCCAGTCTCTTTCAGCTTGCAAGATTGCTGAGCTAGAATCTCAGAAGTACAATACCTACCAAAATCTAAAGTCACTGCCTTCTATTAGCGGTTATGATGTTCATTCTTATCAATTGGATGTAAACCTAGATCCGGGAGTAAATTACATTTCAGGATCTGTAGCGGTACATTTCTCTGTATTAGCCGATAGCTTGCAAGATTTCCAACTTCTTCTCTCCGACTCAATGCAAGTAGACTCTGTTGTCTACCTTGGACAATCCCTTTCCTTTCAGCATCAGAACCGGATCATCAGCACTCAGTTACCTACCCCTCTTGCTCCTACCTCCAACTCCTCACTCAAGGTCTATTATCAAGGAACTCCAAAACCCGGCGGATTAGGAACCTTTCAACAGGATACTGTCTCAGCAACCGATACCATGATCTGGACGCTTTCACAGCCATACGGTGCCTCTGAATGGTTTCCTTGTAAAGATGATCTCTACGACAAAGCAGATTCCATTAAGATCAACGTCACTACTCCTCTGAAATATAAGGTTGCCACCAATGGATTGAGAACGGGCATAGATACCGCTGGAAATAACCACACTTACCGATATCAAAGCAACTACCCCATTGCTACTTATTTGATTGCTATAGCAGTTGGCAACTATCAAGTATTTGAAGAACATTATGCATTTGGAACAGATTCCCTCTTGATCGAACATTATCTTTTCCAATCGGAAACATTGCAACAATCCAATGCTCCCCTCTACCCATGGATGCAGCTTTTTGATTCTCTTTTTGGAGAATACCCCTTTATGAATGAGAAATATGGTCATGCATCCTTTACTCGTGGTGGCGGGATGGAACATCAAACCATGAGTTTTATGGGATTCTACGGAGGAGAACTTATCGCCCATGAATTGGCCCACCAATGGTTTGGCGATAAGGTTACTTGTGGTTCTTGGAAGGATCTTTGGCTCAACGAAGGCTTTGCAACTTATCTCACCGGCTTGACCTACGAATTCAACTCGGTACATGAATCTATCTATTGGCCCATCGTGCTCTATTACTGGAAGAAAGATGCTTTCAACTTTCCCGATCAGGCTCTCTACAGAACAGACACCTCTGATGTGAACACTCTCTTTAATCCTGTGGTTTATCAAAAAGGTGCCAGCACCTTGCATATGCTCCGTTGGGTAGTGGGTGATTCAGCTTTCTTCGCCGGAGTTAGAAACTATATCAATGACCCTCAATTGGAATACAGTTTTGCAAAAACGGTCGATCTGAAAAGACATCTGGAAGCTTCTTCCTCCATGAACCTAGATGAATTCTTTAAAGATTGGGTATATGGAAAGGGCTTTCCCATCTATACAACTACTTGGTCTCAAGAAGATAGCCTTTTGAGCATTGAGGTGGAGCAATTACCA
>JAUIGQ010000180.1 GCA_030429925.1 Bacteroidia bacterium
AGCAGAAGGCTCAAACGGTGATCATTGAGAAGAACAGAAATGAGATCCAGCAGCAACACCTAGAAATAACGGATTCTATCACTTATGCCAAGAGGATCCAAAGTGCTATCATGCCTCCTATGAAGTTGATCAAGGAATATTTGAATGATTCCTTCATCTTCTATCTGCCCAAAGATGTGGTGGCCGGCGACTTTTATTGGATGCTGCCCTTGGACAAGGACGGTTATACCATCTTCGCCGCTGCAGATTGCACCGGTCATGGAGTGCCCGGAGCCATGGTGTCGGTGGTTTGTAATTCGGCCTTAAACAGAGCTGTGAAAGAGTTCAAGCTCACCAAACCGGGAGAGATACTTACCAAAACTCGAGACCTGGTAATAGAGGAATTTGAAAAATCCGATGAAGAAGTGAGGGATGGGATGGACATCGCTCTTTGCTCTCTAAAGGGGAGAAAACTGGAATACGCAGGAGCAAATAACCCACTTTGGCTGGTGCGTAAAGATACAAAGGAGGTGGAAGTGATCACCGCCCATAAACAGGCGATCGGACTGGCACATAAATTATCTCCCTACCCTACCCATGAGATCGAATTGAAAGAAGGAGACACCTTCTATATCTTCTCAGACGGATTTGCAGATCAGTTTGGTGGAGAAATGGGCAAGAAACTAAAAGCTCCTAATTTCAGAGAACTCCTATTAAGCGTTCAGGACAAAAGCATGGACGACCAATACAAAGCCCTGCAAGACTTCTTCTTCAACTGGAAAGGTCGCTACGACCAGATCGATGATGTTTGTGTCATAGGCGTCAGAGTATGACACAAAGTTTACCCTGAGCGGAGTCGAAGGGTGTGATTGGTGTTCGAGTTTGATTCTCAAACTCGAACAGAAGCAAGAGCCAAGAAGCAAGAAATAAGACAATAGATGCTATGCAAAGATCAAACTCTAACTTCTCATTCGAACATCACAAGTAGTTTTGTCTTTTTTGACAAACTCAAACAGAAGCAGGAAGCAAGAAACAAGACTTAAAGTTCCTTCTTAAGATCATTATTAGCAGAATTATTTTGGGTTTATGGGTGTGTCTTTAGTCTTTAGTCTTTAGTCTTTAATCTTTGTTCCTTTCTTCCTTTCTTCCCCTTCGACTTCGCTCAGGGCGACGCTTTCTTCCTTTCTATATCTGTTAATCTATTAATCTGAGCATTTACTAATCTATTTCCAGACTCCAGATTCTAGACTCTAAACTCTAGATTTGCCTTTCATCAAAAAATAATCCCTTAATTCCTTCGTTTCCAATTACTTTTGCAGCCCAAAACCAAACCTGAATGCGCCAATACTGTCTTGCAGTCCTATTGTCCATGAGCAGTTTCTATGTCTCTGCTCAAGAACTTAGACAAAATATTCGCGGAACGGTGGTCGATCGAGAGTCGGAAGCTCCCTTGATCGGAGCTACTGTTCAGCTGCTCAATACTACTCCTCCAAAAGGGGTCTCTACAGATATGAATGGTCACTTCATTTTGGAGAATGTACCCATCGGTCGGCACCAATTGAAAGCCTCCTACCTGGGATATGAGGAATTGGTATTGCCCAATGTATTGGTAGGTTCAGCCAAGGAGGTCATCCTCAAGATCCCTCTGCAAGAGAGTTATGTGAGAATGGAAGAAGTAGTGATCTCTGCCGAGAATCCAAAGGAAAGAGCCAATAATGAGATGGCCACCGTTTCTGCCCGCTCCTTCTCTACCGATGAAACTTCTCGCTTCGCCGCTTCTGTGGACGATCCGGGAAGAATGGCATTGAGTTTTGCAGGTGTTTCTACTTCCAACGACCTATCCAACGAGATCGTGATCAGAGGGAACTCCCCCTTGGGGATGTTGTGGCGACTGAACGGCATCGAGATCCCCTCTCCCAACCACTTTAGCGAGCAAGGTGCCAGTAGTGGGGGGATCAGTGCTTTGAGTGTGAACATGATCGACAATTCCGACTTCTTTACCGGGGCTTTCCCAGCCGAATACGGAAATGCCACTTCAGGGGTATTCGATGTGAAGCTGCGAAATGGGAACAATCGCAAGAAAGAGTATGTATTTCAATTGGGATTGCTGGGGACGGATGTCGCTCTGGAAGGTCCGATCAAAGAAGGCTACAACGGCTCTTACTTGATCAATTACCGCTACTCCACCTTGAGTATTTTGGACGACATTGGAGTCATAGATACAGAAGGTGAAGACAATATTTTCCAAGACCTATCCTTCCAGCTGAACCTACCTTCAAAAAAGAACGGGATCTTCAAGATCTTTGGCTTGGGGGGATTAAGCTCAGCCATTGGAGAAGCCGATAGAGATACGGTGAAGGCCAACCCCACTGAAGAATACGACGATAGCAGGTTCATTTCCAACTTTGGGATCGTTGGGCTGGACCATAAGTACTTTATCAGTGAAAGAAGCTATTATCAGCAGACCCTTTCCTTGAGTCGACAAAGAATTGGGTACCAGGAAGACATTATCGATCCCAACACCCTTTCCGGCAGGAGGAACTATGAAGACAAGTATGTGAACGATGCTATTCGATATGCGACTACGGTCAACCATAAGTTCAATAGCCGGCATACCTTGAGAAGTGGATACATCCTCTCACATTTGAAGTACGATCAATTTGGAGAAGGAGAGGATGATGAGGGGAACTATAGAGTATTCCTAGAAAATAATGGCAACACAAATACCATTCAGACCTTTTCTCAATGGAAGTTCCGCATGACTGAAAAGTGGACGCTTAACAGCGGCCTGCACTATTTCTATTTGGCCTTGAATGGAAAACAATCTTTAGAGCCCAGATTAGGTTTGCAATATCAGATCGATGAGATCCAAAGTTTGAGCTTCGGATTTGGATTGCATTCCCGCATGGCCCCTATGAGCATTTATAATGCAAAAACAATAGATGAGGAAGGAAATCCCGGAAGAGCTAACCAAGATCTGGACTTAAGCAAGGCCAGGCATTATGTAGTGGGCTACGACCGACAATTAGCGGAGCAGGTGCATATG
>JAUIGQ010000049.1 GCA_030429925.1 Bacteroidia bacterium
TGGTGATACCTCTCCATCTGATCAACTCTTATGATGATAGAGAGATCAAGACCTTCCCGGATGAGATCCATGCCAGTTTCCTTGTTCCCTTGAGCAAGTTTGAATATCTAGACACCACAGCAGTGAAAGCAGAGGTGGAGTTCACTGAGTTGGATCTGGAAAAGAAGAAATTAGAAGTAGAGGTCAAAGGAATTCCTCCATTTGCCAAACTATTGAAGATCGATGTGAAGGAGGTGGAGTTTATTATTAGATAAACAGATAAACAGATAAACAAAGGAACAAAGAAGTAAAAATGGAGATTAACAGATTAGTAAGTGCTAAAATGCTAAGATTCAAGAATTAAGGAGTATGGTTGTTTCTATAGATCGGAGATCGATTGAAGCTTTCACCCTGAGCTTACTACTGAATTAAACTTTGTGTGACATTGTGATTTCCTTTGAGTGACTCTGTGGAATAAAAGAGGGACTAAAAAAATAAGACAGATAAACTGATGCTAAGATTAATAGATCAACAGAAGCCTCTACTAATCTTTTCATCTGAGCATTTTGGAATCTAAAGTCTTGTATCTTAGCTCTTGATTCTAGCATCTAGATAATTATGTTAAAAATCGGCATTACAGGCGGTATTGGAAGTGGTAAAAGCACAGTTTGTAACATTTTAAGGAACCTGGGTGTGCCTGTCTTTACTTCAGATGATGCAGCCAGAAAGATCTTGAATGAGGAAGAAGAGGTTAAGAAGGAGGTGATCAAAGCCTTTGGGAGAGATACCTATAATTCTGAGGGGAAGTTGGATAGAGAAAGAATGGCAAGTATCGTATTCAATGATCCTAAGGCCTTGGGTTTGCTGAATACCATTGTTCATCCAAAGGTGAATGAGGCTTTTGAGGAATGGGCTCAAGAGAACGAAAAGTCGCCCTATGTTGTAAAAGAGGCCGCCATCCTTTTGGAAACCGGAGCTTACCATGATCTGGATAAGGTTGTAAGCGTTTTTGCAGCTAAGGAGGATAGGATCAGAAGGGTGATGAAAAGAGACAATACTGATGAAGAATCGGTAAAGAAAAGAATGCGTTTCCAGTATTCAGATGAAGAGAGGAATGAACTGGCCGACTTTATCATTATGAATGAAGAAGGAGTAGATCTTCTCCCCAAAGTAATGGAGTTGCATGAGATCCTACTGAACGAAAAGAAGAAATGGTAAAGGTCCTTACAGCCGAGCAGATCAGAGAGGCCGATCACTACACGATCGAACATGAACCTATTGCCTCTGTAGATCTGATGGAAAGGGCAGCCAGCAAGATCTTTGAATACCTCATAGAGAATTTTCCCGCTGTTGAGAGCTACAGCATTTTTTGTGGAGTAGGCAATAATGGAGGAGATGGATTGGTGTTAGCAAGATTGCTGGTCGAGAAAGGGATCAAGACAGAAGTGTTTATCCTTGAGTTCAGTAAGTCCTATTCGCCTGATTTTCAAACCAACCTTGATCGTTTATCACACAAACCTCTCTTCTTGAATGAGAAGGATCATGCTTTTCAACTACCTCCTGACTCAGTAGTTATCGATGCAATTTTCGGAACCGGACCTAGCAGGGCAGTGGAAGGGTTTACAGCCAAAGTGATCGATCAATTGAATGAACATCCTAATTATACCATCGCTATCGATCTTCCTTCCGGGATCTTTGCAGAGGAGAATCCTGATCTTGCGAAGAGATCGGTTATCAAGGCAGACCTTAGCTTGACCTTTCAATTTCCCAAGCTATGTTGTCTGCAAGCTGAGTGTGCCCCATACATTGGAGCTTGGGACCTGATTGATATTGGATTGCACCAAGATTTTATTGAAAAGGCCGAAACGCCTTATTATTATTTTACCCATTCGGATGCTGCTGTCATCTTGAAGAAGAGAAATGCCTTTACGCACAAAGGAGAGCAGGGAAGAGCCTTCATGCTTTTGGGAAGTAAGGGGAAAATGGGCGCTGCAGTCTTAAGCTCAATGGCTTGCTTAAGGAGTGGCGTTGGATTGCTAACTGTACAAATACCCAAGATTGGATATACCATCTTGCAATCAACAGTTCCGGAGGCCATGGTAGTTTGTGATAAAGAAGAGGATCTTCTTTCAGAACTGATCACAGATGTTACTTTCAATGCAATAGGAATAGGACCGGGTATTGGAAAAGGAGAGGAAACACAGAATCTTCTGAAACTGCTTATTCAACAATCGTCGACACCAATGGTAATAGACGCGGATGCACTCAATATCCTGGCTGAGAATAGAACCTGGCTTTCTTTTTTACCTAAAGGAAGCATTCTTACTCCTCATCCACTGGAATTCAAAAGACTTACTGAAGATTGGAATACAGATCTGGAGAAGATAGAAATACAAAGAGACTTCAGTCGAAGGTTTGGAGTTTATGTGGTATTGAAAGGAAGGCATACTTCCATCTCAACTCCTGATGGCAGGATCTATTTCAATTCAACAGGCAATCCCGGAATGGCAACAGCGGGAAGCGGAGATGTGCTGACAGGCATTCTCACCTCTTTCTTAGCACAAGGATATGCACCAGAGCAAGCCGCTTTGCTTGGAGTTTATTTGCATGGACTTGCCGGCGATTTTGCAGCTGAGGAAAGGTCAGTAGAAGCGATGATCGCCGGAGATATAGTGGAGTACTTGGGAGAAGGGTTTAAGGCGATACAGGTTTAGAATACATGCAAAAGTCAGGCTGAGCGGAGTCGAAGCCACTTTTTAGCAGAATTGATTCTAGTTCTATATGGCTTCGACTCCGCTCAGCCTGACATCCAAGTTCAATGGATAAAACCCATCAACCTTCCTTAATGTATCCACTTCTTGAAACCAACCTTGATATTCCAGTTGGTCAAAGGATCCTTGTCTTGGTGTCCGTTCAAGATGTAGTTATACTGTCCTGAGATCTGAAAGCTGCTAAATCCATCTGTTGGTATATCAATTCCAAATTCCGGGGAAAAGGAGAACCTCCAGTCTTCGTCACGGATGGTTGATAGACCGATCCAAGCTTCCTGATTCACATAACTGGTACCCAGTCCTAAACCTCCAAATAAATGTACCCAGGAGTCAAAAGAAGGGGCATAGTAATAGCGCACAGTTGCTTGTAATGGAACAATATGGGTGTATTTCCAAACTTTAGCACTTACTGAAATACCTGCATTACCCTGTTCGATCTCATAGGTAGATCTTTCGTCTACCTGGTGAAAAAGTTTATAACCGGCACTAAAGCCTACTGAAAGATTATCGATCACAAAAACGTCATATTCTAAATTGAAACCCCTAAAAGAAGTTTCTTCAATAAAGTCTCTGAATTCACCATCAGGGAAGCCGATGCTGTAGTTAATTCCCCACAACTGATCCCCTTCTTCGTAGACTTGAACGCTTTCTTCTTGTGCATAAACGGAGTTGACACTCATCAATCCGAATACTACTGCTATTGTTTTTAATATACTCTTCATTATAGGTCGGATTTTAAGTATTCAGATTGGTCGAAGGCTTGGTTGATATCAATTCTCAACCTGTTCTTTATATCGGCATTGTCAGTAAGTCCGGTTACACCTCTAATAACAGCGGTCCATCTCAGCAAGAGAGCACTATTAGCAGCTGTAGTGAAGTTTTTTTGATCCACAACATCTATGAGGAGAGTACCTACTTCATATTCAGTTACAAAGGTTACCGGGTAGTATGGGTAGTAATATCCGTAACCCGGATATCCCCAATAATCACCAGGGTAACCCCATCCGCTTCCCCATCCGTACCAATAACCTGGATAGCCACCACCGGAGATCACCAGGTTTGATGTAGAGATAGCACCAACATTAATGATCAGATCTGCATCATTAGGATTGGCAACTTTTTCATAATTCCTCGCTTGCATATTGGTATTGATAAGGTTGAGTATGTAGTCACTGTTCCTTACTGCCTTTGCCTTATCAGGTCTGCCATCTTGAGAAGGTGAGATCTGTCTAACAGTATCTACCATTGCATAGGTCTTGTAATCACCATAATCAACTGTTTTGTCGTAATAGGTGATCACTGCATCAAACTCATCAATTCTTGCATCATCATCAGGATATAGGTTGCAAGATGCAAGATAAGCCAGCGTAAGAAAAGCGAGTAGTAATCGTTGGAATTGTTTCATCTAGAAATGTTTAGTAGGCAAAACTAATTAAATAGGAGAAATCAAATGCTTGTTGAGATTTAGGAATTTTAGATTAATTGAAGGTTGAAGGTTGAAGGTTGAAGGTTGAAGGTTGAACCCGTCCTCCGTTCTCTTCAATAATCCAATACCCCAATCCCTTCTCTTAGGATCTCCGGTTCTCCCGAAGTTAGGTCCACTACGGTTGATGCCTCATTATTTCCAAATCCTGCATCTACTACCATATCCACCTTGTCCTTATATTTTTCAAAGATCAATTCAGGGTCGGTGGTGTACTCGATCACTTCATCATCATCGTGAATAGAGGTGGAGATAATTGGGCGAGGAAGTTTGCCGATGATCTTTCTGCAGATATCATGATCCGGAATACGAATACCCAGGGTTCTTTTTTTATTCCTAAAAAGCTTAGGAATGGAGTTGTTAGCTTCCAAGATAAAAGTGAAGGGGCCGGGAAGGTTTCTCTTTAATATCTTGAAAGTGGCCGTATCGAACTGACGAGTATATTCAGAGATGTGACTTAAGTCGTAGAAGACGAAAGAGAAATCGGCCTTTTCAGCCTTCACATTCTTGAGCTTTGCAACTCTTTCTATTCCGTCTCTGCTCTGAATATCGCAACCCAGGGCATAAACAGTATCTGTAGGATAGATCACCACTCCACCGTCCATAAAACATTCAGTGACCATTTTGAGGTCTTTGGGGTTGGTGTAATCCGAATAGAGTTTGATCAGCATCTTTGTTCTTTATACTTTTCTCTTTTTTCTGCTTTCCTTATTGGTTCTTTTTATGATCGGCTAAGAATTTCTCTAAACCGATATCTGTCAATGGATGATTCAACAAGGCCGTGATAGCACTTAATGGACCTGTCATTACATCCGCACCAATTTTCGCACATTCAATAATATGCATAGGGTGACGAATGGAAGCAGCTAGGATCTCTGTGTCGAATAGGTAATTGTCGAAGATCATTCTGATCTCCTCGATCAATGCTAGTCCGTCTGTTGAGATATCATCCAACCTTCCTAGGAAAGGGGAGATGTAGGTGGCTCCTGCTTTAGCAGCCAATAAAGCTTGACCTGAACTAAAGATCAAGGTGCAATTAGTTCTGATCCCTTGCTGAGAGAAGTATTTGATAGCTTTCACTCCATCTTTGATCATCGGCACTTTCACCACGATCTGATCGTGAAGTGCAGCTAGGGCTTCCCCTTCTTTTATGATACCTTCATAATCAGTTGAGATCACTTCAGCACTAACGTCACCATCTACCACATTACAGATGTCGATATAATGTTGAGTAACGTTCTTTTCTCCTTTGATCCCCTCTTTGGCCATCAAAGATGGATTAGTAGTTACTCCGTCGAGAATTCCTAGGTCTTGTGCTTCTTTGATCTGATCGAGATTGGCGGTATCTATAAAAAATTTCATGCTAATTGAGTGGGTTTTTAATGCTTTTCAAAATTAGAGTATTGAGATGGTTTTGCCATAGGTTTTGAGGAAGAAAAAAGAGAAAAGAGAAAAGAAAAAAGAAGGTTGGAGCAGGAAGTAGGATGTAGGAAGCAGGAAGTAGGAAGCAAGATGCAGGATGCAGGATGTATGACGAAAGAGGATGTAACAATAAATCATCTGTGGTTCTCTGTGCCTTCTCTGTGTTAGCTCCTTCTCCGAAGTAGGCAACTACGAAGGAGAAGCGAAGCGACTCTGTGACCCTTAGGTTTTTGATCCTTCCACAAAGTTAGATGAAGGCAACACTATGTTTCAGGATGTATAAAATCAAAAGCTCTTGAGAAGAGTTGAGGATGGACTGGAAATCTAAATAATCCCGAACGAAGTCTTTTCTCCCTTCGGCTTCGCTCAGGGCAGCGCTTTGTTCTAACTTCTTACTTCTGACCAAAAAAAAATGGGTAAGCTACTTGCATCGCACCGCTACAACCACCTACCCTTGCTATCTTCCGATCCTGGGGGATTCAGTGGGAGCTGGTCGTACAAGACTTACCCGCGACAAAGTTAACCATTAGTTCAACTACTCTCAAATAATGTTAAAGAATAATCTAAGGAGCCAATAGTCTTTATATATTTGTTTTCCTCTACAAAACTCAAATAGAATGGAAGCGAACAAACCTTCAAAAATGAAAAGTGCACTGAATTTCGGTGCTAAATTAGGGCTGGTCTTGATGATCATCTCTTTGGTGATCTATGTCTTTGAACTTTATGAAGCAAATAGATGGTTGAGCTGGGTGTCTATGGCAATCATGGCAGCTGCATTGTTCATGGGTATCAAGAACTATCGCGACAAAGAAAATGGAGGATTCATTTCCTATGGCAGTGCAGTAGGTTATGGTGTTTTGGTTTCTTTGTTTGCAGGAATTATCACCTCTTTTGTTACCTACATTTATTTGGGTTATATAGACGATGGATTTATTCAATATGAATTGATGAGAAGCGAGGATGAAATGTACAATCAAGGAATGCCTGAAGAGCAAATAGAAATGGCCATGAGTTGGACCAAAAAATTCGTTGCTCCCGGTGCACTAGCTGTTTTTGGTGTGATCGGTAATACTTTGATAGGATTTATCATTTCTTTGATCGCTGCTGCTTTCTTGAAAAAGGAAGCTGAAAATTTTGAAGACCAAGCATAATTTGAGTCAGGATATCCTTATTTCCGTAGTTATTCCTCAACTCAATGAGGAAGAGTCTCTACCTGAACTGCATTCTTGGATCAAGAAGGTTATGAATGCTCATTCCTACACCTATGAAGTGATCTTCATTGATGATGGAAGTACAGATGATTCATGGAAAGTAATTGAACAGTTACAAGCTTCTGATCCTAATGTTCGTGGAATCAAGTTCAGACGCAACTATGGTAAATCTGCTGCTCTCAATATTGGTTTTGAAGAGGCCAGGGGAGAGGTGGTGATCACCATGGATGCCGATCTTCAGGATTCACCTGATGAGATCCCGGATCTGGTGAAGATGATCAAGGAGGATGGATACGATCTGGTTTCCGGATGGAAGAAAAAAAGATATGATCCCATCTCCAAAACTATCCCTACCAAACTATTCAACTGGGCAACCAGAAAAATGACCGGTATCCATTTACATGATTTTAATTGCGGACTTAAAGCGTATAATCATGAAGTGGTGAAGAACATTGAGGTATATGGTGAGATGCATCGATACATCCCTGCCATCGCTAAATGGGCAGGTTTTACCAACATAAGCGAGAAAGTAGTTCAGCACCAGGAGCGCAAATACGGCACTACTAAATTTGGTTTGGAACGCTTTATCAATGGTTTCTTAGACCTCTTGTCGATCAACTTCGTAGGAAAGTTTGGAAAGAAACCCATGCACTTCTTCGGCACCGTTGGAACCTTGGTCTTTATGCTTGGATTAGCCATGTTCCTCTATATTGGAGGAGAGAAGCTCTATTATTTGAATAAAGGAGTAAGTGCTAGATTGATCACTGAAATCCCGCATTTCTATGTGGCTTTAACTGCCATGATCATAGGTACCATGCTTTTCTTAGCCGGATTTTTGGCTGAAATGGTGGCCAGGACTTCTCCGAATCGGAATAATTATAAGATAGAGTCTAGAATCTAGAATCTGGAATCTAGAGACTGGAACTGCTAAAGTCAGGCTGAGCGGAGTCGAAGCCACTTTATTGCAGAATGCATTCTAGTTCAATAAGGCTTCGACTCCGCTCAGCCTGACATTCAAAAATCATTTAGAAAAACTCTCTAGACTCTAGATTCCAGATTCCAGACTCTCCAATTCTTCAAGCTCAAGCTTGAAGAATTGCCTTAGCGTAATTCTCCCAGCTCAACTGCTCAGTTTTGGAGGCTACATTTTCTGAGGGTAGGGGATGTTCTAAGAATCGGATCATCTGCTCTGCCATGGAATCAATGTCGCCGGCTTCTGCCAGATAACCGTTGAACCCATCTTCTATTGTCTCTGGAAAGTGCCCCACCTTGGTGGCAATGATGGGTAGTTTGAAATTGTAGCTCAGCGACTCAATGCCGGATGGAGTAGCATATTCATAGAACAAGAGCACTGCATCACTCAATTGGAAGTATTTATGAACGTCTTCATTGGGAACGAACTCATTGACAACCATTGTTTCTTTCTGCAATCCTAATTCATCGATCAGTTCTAAAGGACGGTACTCCCTCTCATCATCACTCTTTTTCAGGAACATCTTCTTGGCCAAGCCAAATGTGGCATTCTTGATCTTGGTAGAGAGTTTACTATTGTCCAAAGTAGCCCAAAACGACTCCCCGCAGATCAAGAGGCTTATATCATCTCTTTGCTTTCTTACTTTGTCAAAGGCTTTGATCACATAATGTAATCCTTTGTACTTTCTAATGAACCCAAAGAAGAGAAAGACGTGTTCCTTCAATCCATGTTCTTTCTTAAATCCTTCTACATCAAAGTTGGGGTCGGGTTGGAAAAGATTGTAAATAGGGTGATATAGCTTGATCACGGACCCTTTTTCCTTGGGCACTCTTTCTCCGCTTTCAGTGATCTTGAATTGCTTGTTTGGATATAGCTCCTTTAACTCATTTGCTGTCTTTAGAGCGTGAACAATAAAGGTGTCGGCATGAGAGATCCCGATCTTGGTAAAGAGTCGGTCGAGAGTGCTATTCTCTTTCTGAATAACGAAATGCAGATCGAAGATCACTTCTATATCCTTGTGTTTGCTCAGCTTCTTGGCAATCCATCCCAAAGGCAATCCTTGAACCGCAATAGACCATTGAAAGATCACCTTTTCAGGCTTAAGAGAAACGATATAGTTATAGGTCTGCTTCCAGCTATAAGGATTGTTGTAATTGGTAATGTACTTCAGTTGGATCTTGCTTCCTTCCAGGAAATCGGTTTCTAAGGCTTTAGCAAGAGAGGTGTTGTAGTTGGAGATACCCCCTTTGAATTTAGGACCCGGACCGAAGCATACAATTTTACGCATTAGGTTAAATTATGAATTGGATTAAGAACAAAGAAAAAAGAACCAAGAAACAAGACAGAATTAGAATTACAATAAAATGTTTTGCTATATGAATTATCTTCTCGTCTTTCGTCTTCTGTTTTCGCCATTCTTTTAGAGCAAAGATGGATTTGAGTGAATTTAAAATGGAGTCTTTTCTCTATCTTCTTTTCTCTTTTCTCTTGACCAGAAAATTTACTTTCTATTCTCCAATGCTCTTTCGTAAACCCTTCTCATTCCTTCACGAATAGAGATCTTGGGTTCCCAGCCAAGGTTTTCCTTCACCCAATCCATATTGCAATAGCGAGAGTGAACACCAACCGGTTTGTCTAGCAATGGCTTGATCTCAGGTTTGTATCCTGCAAAATCAGTGAAGATGTCGATCAGGTCTAAGAAGCTGGTCAATTGACCTTGCCCGATATTGATCGCTCTTCCATCCTTGATGTGATCCATGGCCAAAAGGGTGCAATCCAATACATCATCAATATGCACAAAATCTCTTCCTTGTTTTCCGCTTCCCCATACTTCAAATGGATTCTCTTTATTGGCTGCTCTGGCTGCAATGGCCGGAACAGGGTAGGTGAGGTCTTGATCCTCCCCGTAGCCGGAGAATGGACGAATACATGTAACAGACACACCATAGTATTTGGCTGCAATATGAGCTAGATATTCACCCGTCAGCTTGGACCAGCCATAGGTCATATCCGGCTGTCCCATCTTAGCAAAATCAATATCGCTCTCCTTCAAAGCGATCGCATGAGTATCTGTTTGCAGATCCACAGGATAGGCTGCTGAAGAACTTGGATAAAGAACTCTTTCCGGTTTATGTCTGCATACCCAATAGAAGAATTCTGCATCTATTGAAAGATCTAAGGCTACCATCATAGGATCACCGTCGATCTTAGCTCTTCCGCCAACGATAGCTGCAAAATGGAATACATCGGAGAATTTGTCGAAGTCGATCTTCAACTCTTTCTGAAAGTAATCTTCTTTCTTATTTAGCTGGTGCAGAGTATTTCTGAAATCATCTTGAATGAAGACCAGTCGTTCATCATTTCCATAGAAGGTAGCTTTGCCTTCTTTTCTTGTCTCTTCAAGGCCCAACCAATCTTTAGGGTGGATTCCCACGGATAGATCATCTATGAAAATAATTCTATCTTCAGTGTTGTTCTTTAATCGGTTGACCATATTTCGACCGACAAAACCGCAGCCGCCCGATACTAAATGTGTTTTCTTCATGGAAAAGATGAAAAATATTTGTCTATCTGAATAAGGCCTGCGAATTTCGCCATAAATTCAGCTTAAAGCAAAAATCTACTAGTATTGGAAAAACTTCTTTCAAAAGACGATATGTTGCCTCAAGAATGGACGCTATTTTTAGATAGAGATGGTGTGATCAATACTCGATTGATGGGCGATTATGTGAAGAATGTTGAAGAGTTTGAATTTCTTCCAGGAGTGTTGGAAGCAATTGCAAAGATGACTTCTATTTTCGGAAGGATAGTAGTGGTTACCAATCAACAAGGGATCGGTAAAGGCTTAATGACAGAAAATGACCTGGCCGAAGTCCATTCCTACATGCAGAATGAAGTAGTAAAAGCAGGAGGGAAGATCGATAAGGTTTATTACTGTCCTGAATTGGAAAGTAAGAAAGCAGCTTGCAGAAAACCCAATACCGGGATGGCTGAGGAAGCCAGAAAGGATTTCCCGGAGATAGATTTTAAAAGATCCATAATGGTGGGTGATTCCATTTCCGATATGGAATTTGGAAAAAGAGTGGGAATGCTAACGGTTTTCATTTCGGATGAAGATGACAAGCCCATTAGTGCTGACAGGAATTGTAAGAGTTTAAAAGAGTTTTCTAATAGCCTAGACTAAGGCTTGAACTTCAGATCATATTTGATAACCAATTCCGGATCCACCTTCATCACGAACATGGCTGTAGGTGCTTCAATACCAAAATCCTCCATATTCAGCTGCTGAGAACCTTGGATATTGATCACTCCATTCTTTTTACTGATCGATCCTGTATAAAAGCTCTCTCTAGAAACATCCCTTATCCTTAGAGTTCCACTTGCCTTGATGCTTCCTTCCTGATGGTATTCTACCTTGCTGCTTTCAAAATAAATGCTTGGGAATTTATCAGCTTCCATAGCTTCCATGGCGTTTTCATCCATCTTTTCTTTTCCGCTTTTGAGCGCATTGGCCTTGCAGTGAAGCTTTATATAGACAAGTACGTCCCCTTCCCATTTGTGTTCAATGGTGTAGTCTTCCAATACCATCTCCCATTCGTGCATGGAAGAGTCTCCCAATACTTTTATTGAGCTTTGGTTTTTCTGAAAAGTAGGTTGAGAAAGTAGTAGGAGGAAAATGAAGAATTGGAGCAATAGATTCATTCTCTTGAGACCTTAAACTTGATAGCCGGCAAGGGTAACGTCATCCAATTGATCCAGTTCTCCTTTCCAATCGTTGAAGAAATTGCTTACTTCTTTCTTCTGTTCCCTTGAATTCCTATCGCAAATACTCAATAAGAAATCTTTCATATTTCGCTTCATCAGCTTCTTGCCACTATCTCCTCCAAATTGAGAATAGAAACCATCTGTAAAGAGATAGATGTTATCGCCAATATTGATGGTCATCTTGTGATTCTTGAAAGGCATGGTCTTGAAGTTATAACCAACGTGCTGACGTGTTCCTTTCACTTCAATTGCCTGATTGTCTCTAATCAACAAGAGTGGTTGGTTTCCACCTGAGAATTGCAATTCTTCTTTCTTAGGATTGATCAAACATACAGAAATGTTCATGGCATCATATACATATTCTGTTTTGTCGAACTTGAATAGAGACAAGATCCTTGTTCTCACATACTCCAAAGCATCAGCGGGGGTTGAAACCTCTTTTGAAAGGAAGGCTTCTTTCAGTAAACTATTACAAAGGAAGCTCAACATTCCTGCGGGAACTCCGTTGCCGGTGCAATCTGCTACGGCCATGATGATCAGATCATCACCCTCTACACTTTCAATTCCTTCTACAATGAAGAAATCGCCGCTGATATTGTCTTTTGGTTGGAAGAAGACAAACAATCCATCCAGCTTCTTTTTGCTTTTTTGGAGCTCAAGGAGCATATTCTCTTGCATGCTCTCCGCATAGCTCAAGCTTCTGCCTATCTCTTCCGATTGTCGTCTGATGATCTCTCTCGACTGCATATTTACAGTAACATCTCTCATAACACCGGAGAACATGGTCACCTTTCCTTCATCGTTCTTTATAGGGAAAGCCTTTTCATTCACCCATTTTTCTTCATTTCCAACGAGGATCCTAAAATCAATGTTGACAGGACCACTTTTGTCTAGATTGTTAATCGCTTTATGAACCTCTTCCAGATCATCGGGATGGACGAAGGTCTTGTCTAAAGATCCTCCATTATAGAACCAGTCAGGCTTTACATTCAAAAGCTCCTTACAGCTATGACTGACATAATCATACTTCTGTTCCTCAATGTTCCACAAGAAATAGAAGTCATTGATACTTTCTGTGATGAGCTTAAGTTTCGATTCTGTTTGATCCAAGCTCTTCTTGGTTTCTATTTCTTCAGTAATGTCTCTCATGAACAACTGAAGACTATTGATCTTATCTTCTTTCCTGCTTTCAGAAACTACTGCTTCCACATTGATCAATTTACCTTTCTTGCTTTTCAGCTGCAACCAGATACTTCTTTCAGGAGTTTTCTTTTTAGCATCTAAGCCTTTGATCAGCTTCTTTAAATCTTTGACCTCTGCTTTTTCAATTAAATCGAAGAAATTGAGCTTTTTCAGATCCTTTTCAGTATAACCCAGTTGGCTTTCCCAACTATTGTTCGTATAAATGATATTTCCTTCAGGATCCATACTGTGAATGAGCTCAGAAGTATTCTCAAAAAGCTCTCTATAGCTTGCTTCACTTCTCTTGAGTTCTAGCTCTGCCTTTCTTCTTTGATCAATATCTCTAACGATGCCCTGAAATCCTATGATATGTTTTGGATTGGTAGGAGAGGGGAGCATTCTAACGATCTGACCCACCCATACAGCTTCTCCATTCTTTTTAACCGCCTTAAACTCTAAATAGGTTTCTGAGATCTTCTGTTGGAATTGGTGCATGTAAAAGGCTGCAACTCTTTCATGCTCATCCTTATGAACGAATTTTGAGAAATGTTCATTGATTAGATCTCTGTATTGATATCCCATCTGAACCCTTGCTGCATCGTTCACAAAGGTGCAGCTTCCATTGATATCTGTTGTGTAGATAATATCAGTAGCATTGTCAAGTATGTTCTCGTATTCCTGCTCTTTCTCCTTGTCCTTTGTAATGTCTCTGGATACACCCATTGATCCTAAGACATTTCCTTTTTCATCATAGACAAGATTGGCTGAGAGAAAGGAAACGAAGTGTCTACCATCTTTCTTTTGATTGATGATCTCACCATTGAATTTTCCGTCTCGCTCCAAAGTTTCCCTCACCTTGGCTAGATCGCTCTTGGATTTATATAATCTGGAGAAGTCCTCTCCAATGATCTCTTCAGCAGTGTAACCAAATAGCTTTTCAGAAGCTTTGTTGAATTCAGTGATCCTTCCCTTATTATCAGAGATGATAATACAATTCTGAGCTTGGTGGAAGATCAAAGAGTTCTTTTCCTGACTCTTTTCCAACTTCAGCTTGACCTTCAGTATTAAATAACTGAGATAGATCAGTCCTAAAGATAGGAAGCAAGCTATCAGCAGCATTATATGGGTATAGAGCCAATACTTTTCTAGTTGAATAGAAAGCTTCCGCAATTGATCTCTATCATCATCAATGAGCTGATTGCAATACTTAATTAGTACAGAGAGCCTTTCTTGAATAGGTTTGATATCAACAGCCCTTGCTCTGTCTGCCATCACTTTGATCTCGAGCACCTTATCAGTTAAGGCGTCCATCTCATCTGAGTCAAGTGTTTGAGTAGCTATTTCGTCATAGGCCTTGCTCAGCTTTTCCCAATGAGGAACATTTCCTTCTGTAATTGAGGCATAGACATCAAAGGATGACCTTTGGATCTCATTTAACAGTCGGATATCTTGAGCACTTTCAGCAACCTTGGTTTCCAATTGATCAACAGTAATGATCAAAAAGGTGCTGGCTATTACAAAGACAATGGCAATAATGCTTGCCAGCACTAAATTCTTTTTATTGCTGATGAATCTATCTAGACTGGTTTGCATTGGTTGAGTTTAGCGCCCTAATTTAACTAATCCACTTCAGGCGGACAAGAGAATGGGAAAGGCAAGTTTTCTAGTGTTCAGTTTCTTGAACGGTTTCATTAGCCCCAAAATCAACATCGGCCTTGAGGTTCCACAACACAAAGCTCCATACATCAGCCCATTCTTCTATGACCTTAGAGGTAGGTTTGCCGGCACCATGACCAGCATCAACATCCACTCTGATCAATACCGGATTGTCGCCTTGGTGCTTATCCTGAAGATTGGAGATGAACTTGAATGAATGAGCTGGAACAACTCTATCGTCATGATCAGCTGTTACTACCATAGTAGCAGGATAAGAAGTTCCTTCTTTCAAATTGTGAAGAGGGGAGTACCCATAGAGGTATTCAAAACTTTCCTTGCTGTCTTCGCTACTCATGTATTCTCCGGCCCAAGCCCAGCCAATGGTGAACTTATGATATCTCAACATATCCAATACTCCCACACCGGGAATAGATACGGCCATCAGGTCGGGTCTTTGAGTCATGATCGCTCCCGCTAACAAGCCTCCATTAGATCTTCCATGAACCGCCAACTTTTCAGAGCTGGTGTATTTGTTCTCAATAAGATATTCGGCAGCACTGATGAAATCGTCAAATACATTTTGCTTGTTCATTCTCCATCCTGCTTTATGCCATTCTTCTCCATACTCGGATCCACCTCTTAAATTGGCCACAGCATAGATGCCACCTTGCTCCAAGAAGACAGTATTAACCACAGAAAATCTTGGTGTAATGCTGATATTAAAGCCTCCGTATCCATAAAGGAAGGTTGGATTGTTTCCATCTTTTTTGATCCCCTTCTTATGAGTAATGAACATTGGAACTTCAGTTCCATCCTTGCTTTTATAAAATACCTGCTCGGTTACAAAGTCTTCAGTGTTGAAGTCTGTTTCAGGCTTGAAATAAACCTCAGAGCTGTTCTTTTCGATATCATACTTAAAGATGGTAGTAGGGTAGGTGAAAGAAGAGAATGAATAGAATGCTGTATTCTTTTCTTTACTTCCACTGAATGAAGCGATACCAATCCCGGGTAATTCAACATCGTATTGATAGTTCCCTTCCATATCGTAGACTTCCAGTTTACTCTGAACATCTTTCATATAAGAGGCAATGATCTTGCCTCCTGCAATTTCAACACCTCTTAAAACATATTCTTTCTCGGGAATGAAATCTTGCCATTGATCCTGTGCCGGATTCTTTATATCAACTTTCACTATTCGGTTATTAGGCGCTTCATAATTGGTCATTACCAAGAAGATCCCATCACCCAAATGATCCACCACATAATTGTCAGTCTCAAAACCTTTAGCCGCTGAAATAAAATCACCACCTTTTTCAAGGCTCTTCAAGCTCAAGCTATTCCCATTGGTAGATTCTGAAGTGGTTAGATACAGATACTTTTCATCATCCGTTACTCCGGCACCCGCATTCCTTTGAGGGTGCTCGGCATCTTGATAGATCAGCTTGTCAGCTGATTGTGCAGTTCCCAACTGGTGATAGTATACTTTGTGATTCTCATTCTTGGCGGAATAATCTTTTCCTTTTACAGGAGCATCATAAGCGCTATAGTAGAATCCATCTGCTTTCCAATTAATACCGCTGAACTTCACCCATTGTACAGAGTCTGCTAATTTTTCCTTCTTCTCCAGATCCATTACATAGATGGTCACCCAATCTGAACCGGCACGCGAAACTCCATATGCCATATACTTAGCATCTTTTGAGAATCCCATTCCATTGATACTTGCCGTTCCATCTGATGAAAGTTTATTTGGATCCAAAAGAACTTTAGCTTCTTGGTCCAGGCCTTTCATATAATAGAGCACACTTTGATTCTGGATTCCGTCATTCTTGTAGTAGAAATAATAATCTCCTTTGCTGAATGGTGTTCCTACTTTTTCATAGTTCCACAATTTGGTAAGCCTGTCCTTTACTTGATTTCTGTAAGGGATCTGCTCTAGGTAACCAAATGTTACCTTATTTTGAGCTTGTACCCAAGCGCCGGTTTCAGCTGAAGTATCATTTTCCAACCATCTATATGGGTCTTCTACTTGAGTGCCGAAGTAATCATCAACCACACTATCCTT
>JAUIGQ010000050.1 GCA_030429925.1 Bacteroidia bacterium
TGTAAGGAAGAATCTTTTCACCAAAGACAAGGCTATGAGATCTTGTTGAAGCTGTGTGAAGGAACGGAAGCTCAAAAGGCCATGGCACAAGATGCTTTGAATAGATGGTGGTGGCCATCACTGATGATGTTTGGTCCTAGAGATGAAGAGTCTCCACATACTGAACAATCCATGAAATGGAAGATCAAGAGGAAAACGAACGATGAATTGCGTCAACAGTTCGTTGATCAAACAGTACCTCAAGCTGAGATACTTGGATTAACAGTTCCCGATCCTGACCTCAAGTGGAATGAAGAGAAAGGTCATTATGATTTTGGAGAGGTTGATTGGGAAGAGTTCTGGAATGTTGTGAAAGGAAATGGTCTTTGCAATAAGAAAAGACTGGCTGCAAGAAATGCTGCATGGGACAATGGTAAATGGGTGAGAGATGCCGCAACTGCTTATGCAGAAAAGCAGTCGGAAAAGCGAATGAGCAAAGCAGGATAAGAAAGAAAACTAAGCACTATGAATAAAGAATGGCCCATTTGGGAAGTATTCATTCGCTCAAAGAATGGATTGGATCACCGACATGCAGGTAGCTTGCATGCTGCAGATGCTGAAATGGCAATACAGAATGCCAGAGATGTATATACTCGAAGACAAGAAGGAGTGAGCATTTGGGTAGTAGAATCAAAAGATATTACTGCCAGTAATCCGGAGAAGAGTGGCGAATTGTTCGAACCGGCTAAGGACAAGGTGTATAGGCATCCAACCTTTTACAACTTGCCGGACGAGTTAAAACATATGTAACAGATTTTATGAAGGAGATCAATAAAGAATTGCTCTTTGATTATATCATCCAATTGGGTGATAGTTCAATGATCCTGGGGCAGCGACTAGGAGAGCTTTGTGGGCATGGTCCTGAGTTGGAAACAGATATTGCACTGACCAATATTTCACTGGACCTTTTCGGACAAGTAAGAAACTACTTCCAGTATGCTGCGGAGATCCAAGGGGAAGGAAAGACAGAAGATGATATTGCCATGCTCCGATATGAGCATGAATATAGATCAGCACTCCTAGTTGAGCAACCAAACAAAGACTTTGCTTATGTGATCGCGAGACAGAACTTCTACGATCATTACCATTATATGCTCTTGGAATTCTTAGTGAATTCAAAGGATGAGCAAATTGCAGCTATTGCTAGAAAGTCGATCAAAGAAGTGGAATATCATCTGGACTTTAGCATTACTTGGATGAAGAGACTTGGCGGTGGAACCGAGGAAAGCAATTGTAGATTGCAGGATGCTGTCGATAATTTGTACAGATATACTAAAGAGTTGACAACTCCAACTGAAACTGAAAAGCAAATGGCAGAGCTTGGAGTAGGTCCTGATCTAACTAGCTTGCAAGCTAGCTATTATAATTCATTGAATGCTTTGCTAACAGAAGCGGAGATCAACGTTCCTAAAGAGATCGTTTTCCAGTTTGGAGGAAAAGAAGGCAGACATACAGAGTATATGGGTTATATCCTTTCCGACTTTCAATATATGCAAAGAGCATATCCAAATATGAAGTGGTAGACAAACCCCATGGAGGCAGTTGATCCACATATTGAAGAAATACTTTCCTCCGTTTCGGATCCAGAGATCCCCGTTCTCACCATCGTTGATATGGGGATTATCAAGAAGGTAGAACAGAAAGAAGATCATATTCTCATTCACATTACACCCACCTATTCCGGTTGTCCGGCAATGGATACCATTGAGGATGATATTGTCAAAGCTTTTGATGAAGAAGGTTTAAAGGCAAAGGTGAAGCATATATTAAGTCCTGCTTGGACCACTGATATGATCACTGACAAGGGCAAGCAAGCCTTGGAAGAGTATGGAATAGCAGCTCCGAAAGATGCGAGTATTGACAAAGCTGCATTGAATGGAGAAAAGGGGAAGATCAAATGCACCCACTGCGGTTCAATGAACACTAAGATGGTCAGCAGATTTGGCTCTACTGCTTGTAAAGCATTGTTCCAATGCGAAGATTGTGGGGAACCCTTTGATTATTTTAAATGCCTTAGATAGAGAAGTGCCTAGAGTGCACTAAAGTGACTAAAATGCCTAGAGTTAACAAATGGAAAACATAATTTTTAGCAAAGAGAATGGCATAGCCAGAATCGTCCTCAACCGACCAAAGGCTTTCAATAGTTTCAACAGGGCCATGGCTTTGGAACTTCAGGAAGCTCTTGATGATTGTAATTCTGATGATTCAGTTAGAGCAATAGTTATAAGTGGAGAAGGAAAGGCATTTTGCGCCGGACAAGACCTGGGAGAAGTAACTGATCCTGATAAAAATCCTGGATTCAAGAAGATCTTAGATGAGCATTACGGTCCGATCATCAAGAAATTGAGAAGCACCATGAAGCCGATCATTGCAGCGGTGAATGGAGTTGCTGCCGGAGCTGGAGCCAACATTGCCTTGGCTTGTGATATAGTGGTTGCCAAGGAATCAGTAAGCTTTATTCAGGCTTTTAGTGCTATTGGACTGATACCCGATAGTGGAGGAACCTTCTTTCTGCCAAGATTAGTAGGATTTCAAAAAGCCTCTGCTTTGGCTATGCTTGCTGATAAAGTGTCGGCCCAAGAAGCTGAAGGTATGGGAATGATCTATAAAGTTATTTCCGATGAGGAGTTTGAAGAGGAGGTAGAAAAGTTGGTAGCCAAGGTAGCCTCTATGCCTACCAAAGGATTGGCCTTGACCAAACAGGCTTTGAATGAGTCGTATAATAACTCCTTGAATGAACAACTGGATCTGGAATCTAAGCTTCAGATCGAAGCATCAGAGACTCATGACTATCGCGAAGGAGTTGCGGCTTTTATGGAAAAAAGAAAGCCTCAATTCAAAGGAAATTGAGGCTTTTCTTAAAAGGTTATGATCTACTTTTTGGAAGAGTAATCAAATTTGATCGGTACCGTAAGTTCACTGCTTACCTTTTTTCCATCTTTGGTTGCCGGCTTCCAATTGGGCATCTTCTTTAGAGCTTCTATAGCAGCTGTTGAGCAATCGTCATTAAAGCCTTTTACCTCCTGGAAATTAGAGCATTTCCCATTTTCGTCAACAATAAACTTGATATAGACTGTTCCACTTTCTTTTACATTCTTGGGGTATTGAATGTTCTTTCCTAAGTACTCCATAAATGCTTTTTGTCCACCAGGAAATTCTGCAACTTCTCCTTCTCCAATTGCCTTTTGAGTTCGACTTTCAACTTTATTTGAAGAATGAAGGGATTGATTTATGCCTAGAATTAATACTAATAGAAAGGAAGCTATTAATGCTCCTGAATATCTGTGTTGGTATTGTGGTTTGTTTTTAATTCTCATAATCCTGTTTTTTAATTGATTTGAATTGAATGAATTGACTAATGAAAATGATGGCGCTTTTAACGTTTGTCCCAGCAGTAGTTCAATATAATTCTTTTCATCTAAACAGCTCTTTTCATCGGCCTCGTATTCATGTACTTGCAAAACAGCTGGACGGAATAAGTAAATGGCCGGGAAGGCCCATAGCATGCATTCCATCATACGGAGGATCAAGATGTCTATGCTGTGATATTTTACAATGTGAATTCTCTCATGTCTTAGTATAATTTCCTTTTCATGATCAGGGATCTTTTCACCAATAAAGATCAAGTGAAAGAAGCTGAATGCTTCAGTTGAGTTGGAAAGGGATATATAAGCTCCACTATTTTCATTTTCAATGCTTAGATAAAGTACCCTTAAGACACTGTAAAGGAGATTTAGGAAGATAAAGGATCCAATGATAATATAAAGGCTTTGGTAGGGCAAGAGTATTTCTATATTGTCGATGACTTGGCTGCTCTCATTACTAATAGAAATCTCACTGATAGATTCTTGTAGGAGGGAAGCTGCACTGTTACCGAGACCTAAACTCAGATTGACAAAAGTGGCTATAGAGATCAAAATTGCTGAAAGCAATAGGTAATATCGTTGGAAACTTGGTCCATTTGTCTTGGATAGAAGTAGCCTCCATATTAGATAAGCGATCAATAGTGAAAGGTTCAATTGTATGAATAGGAAGATAAATTCTCTCATTTCTTCTCTTTTAAGATTTTTAAGATCTCATCCATCTCCTTTACACCAATATCCTTGTTGCCGGCGAAAAAAGAAACCAGATTCTTAACAGACCCCTCAAAATAACCGCTCAGTAATTTTTTGGAGATAAACTCCTTGTATTCTTCCTTGCTGATCAAAGGATAATATTGATGAGCCTTTCCGAAGGCATTGAAGCTGATGAAGCTCTTTTTTTCTAATATCCTAACAATTGTGGAAACTGTATTGTAAGCAGGCTTAGGTTCCTTGAATTGCTCTAAGATCTCTTTAACGAAGGCTTTTTCCAGCTTCCATAAGATCTGCATGATCTCTTCTTCAGCTTTTGTAAGTTCTTGCATGAAACAAATATAACTAAATATTTAGTTAAAAAACTAAATTATTAGTTGAAAGATTAAATTTTAGACAGTCCTCCTTTTGTGGGGAAGTCTATTCAGCTTATTTTAGCTTAAAATTTTACAAATGAAAGTAGGAGTTATAGGATGTGGTACCATGGGTAGTGGAATTGCTCAATTAGCAGCCACTGCAAATCATGAAGTAGTTGTATTTGATGCCAATGAGAGTGCGTTGATCAGCAGCAAGGAGAAGCTTGCCAAGGTCATGGCAAGATTGGTAGAGAAGGGGAAGTACAGCTCTGAAGAGGCAAATGTCATCCAATCGAGGATCTCCTATGTCAATGGGTTGAGGGAGCTTTCAGATTGCGGATTGGTGATCGAAGCCATCATAGAGGATCTTGGAATTAAGAGCAAAGTGTTTAAAGAACTGGAGGGTTTTGTTTCCGATGAGTGTATCATCGCATCCAACACTTCTTCTCTGTCCATAACTTCTTTGGCAGCCTCAATTGAGAAGAGTGATCGATTCATCGGAATTCACTTCTTCAATCCGGCTCCATTGATGAGGTTGGTAGAGGTGATCCCCGCTGTTCAAACGAATATTAGAGTTTTAGAGAAAACGAAAACTACCATTGCCAACTGGAGGAAAGTGGTGGTTCAGGTAAAAGATACTCCTGGTTTTATTGTCAATAAGGTGGCAAGGCCATTTTACGGTGAAGCGCTGCGGATCTATGAGGAAGGAATAGCTGATACGGCTACCATCGACTGGGCAATGAAAGATTTGGCAGGATTTAGAATGGGTCCATTTGAGTTAATGGACTTTATTGGAAATGATGTCAATTATGCTGTAACAGAAACCGTTTTCAAAGCCTTCTATTACGACAGCAGATACAAACCGGCATTTGCCCAAAAGAGGTTGGCAGAGGCTGGTTATCTCGGCAGAAAGAGTGGCAGAGGCTACTACGATTATTCGGAAGGGGCGATTTTGCCAGAGCCAAATAAAGATGAAGAGCTGGGAAGAAAGATCGTTGATCGAGTCCTTTATATGTTGATCAATGAAGCAGCTGATACCTTGCATTTGAATATTGCCTCCGCTGAAGATATTGATCTTGCCATGACCAATGGGGTGAATTACCCAAAAGGACTTTTGTCCTGGGCAAATGAGATCGGTATTGAGAAGGTGGTCAAAGGATTAGATGAGCTGTTCAATGAGTACCATGAAGAACGTTATCGTTGTAGCCCGCTTTTGAGGAAGCTGGCAGATGAAGGGAGAGGGTTTGATGTTTAAGATCGAGTTCGAGTTCGATCATAAAAGCAGAGCGAAGCTCGCTTCATGATTTGTGCGTGTCCGAATTTACTGCTGCATCAAATATCTGCGTTAATTTGCGACATCTGCGGGAAATAATGCATGACATAGTCTTGAGGTGAAACACTGTGTCACTCTGAGCTACACTGAGTAACTCTGCGGAACAAAAAACAGATCAATGAGTAATAAAGCAAAAAAAGTATTCGACAAGATGATGGAGCGCGATACCTATTCAGAATGGTTAGGTATTCATCCGTTGAAATTAGAAGAAGGAGAATGTCATTTGGAAATGACTGTTCGCAAAGAAATGCTCAATGGTTTCGATATGCTCCACGGAGGCGTTGCCTTCTCCTTCGCAGATTCAGCCTTGGCATTTGCTTCTAATTCTTATGGCAGAATCTCTCCTTTGATCAATGGGAATATGGTCTATTCCAAATCTGCTAAAGTGGGAGATACCTTAAGAGCGGAAGCCAAGGTTTTCTCCATCTCTCACAAGAAAGCTGATATAGATGTCAATATTTACTGCAATGACGAGCCTGAGCCATTCTATTATATGAGAGGTACGGTTTACCGAAGCAGCAAGGAGTTTGAGCTTTAAGAAGAACCAAGAATCAAGAAGTAAGAAAGAATTCATCTATACTCCCCTGTGCTACTTTGCGCTACTCTGTGCTACTCAGTGGGACAGATCCGAATATCCACTGAACTTAAAATTCCTAATTTCCATATTCGCATTTGAGATTTGATCTTCCTACTTTTATACTCCTTTTAAAACAATATGAAAGAAGCATATATCATTGACGGAATCCGCACTCCAATAGGAAAATTTACCGGCACCCTTTCACCGATCAGAACTGATGATCTTGGAGCCAAAGTAATTGCAGAGATCGTTAAAAGAAATCCCAACATTCCCCCTGAAAAAATAGATGACGTCATCATGGGTTGCGCTAATCAGGCCGGTGAAGACAACCGGAATGTTGCCCGTATGTCATTGCTATTGGCAGGCTTACCATGGTCTGTTCCCGGTGAAACTATCAATAGATTGTGCTCTTCGGGCATGTCGGCCATTGTTCATGCAGCCAGAGCCATTCATTCCAATGAAGGAGATGTATTTATTAGTGGTGGTGTAGAGCATATGACCAGAGGTCCATGGGTGATCTCAAAAGTGTCTTCTCCTTTCGGCAGAGATGCGGAGATGCACGACAGTAGTTTTGGTTGGAGGTTCGTGAACCAAAAGATGAAAGATCTTTACGGTACGGATGCCATGGGAGAAACAGCTGAGAACCTGGTTGATAAATTCGGGATCAGCAGAGAAGATCAAGATAAATTCTCAGCCTGGTCGCAGCAAAAAGCTGCTGCGGCGCAAGAGAACGGAAGATTAGCGGAGGAGATCGTTCCTGTAGAAATTCCCAGAAGAAAACAAGATCCATTGATCTTTGATAAAGATGAGTTCGTTCGACCCGGAACAACATTGGAAGCTTTATCAGGCTTGCGACCTGCATTTAGAAAAGAAGGTACAGTAACAGCCGGAAATGCTTCGGGTTTGAACGATGGAGCAGCAGCTACCATTATAGCGTCAGATCAAGCTGTGAAAGATTACAATCTAAAACCACTAGCTAGAATTGTAAGTTCTGGAGTTGCAGGAGTAGAACCGAGGATCATGGGGATAGGACCTGTTTACGCTTCAGAGATCGCTCTGAAGAGAGCAGGACTGACTCTAGATGATATGGATATTCTTGAACTCAATGAAGCCTTTGCAGCTCAAGTTTTAGCATGCACAAGAGAGATGGGTCTGGCAGATGACGACCCAAGGATCAATCCGAATGGGGGTGCCATTGCTATTGGCCATCCCTTGGGAGTTACCGGAACAAGGATCATCCATACAGCCGCTTTAGAACTTCAAAAGACCAATAAACGATATGCACTTTGTACCATGTGCGTGGGGGTTGGACAAGGATATGCAGTGGTGATAGAAAGATGCTAGAAGCTAGAAACAAGAGGCTAGATTGAATTCTGCTTTGTGAACCTCGGTGTGTACTTTGTGAAACATTGTGCAACCAAAAAAACTTACATAAGACACTTAAAGTGATATGCAAAAATTAGAAAACTACGTACAAGGAAAATGGGTCACCGGTGATGGTGAAGGAACTCCTCTGATCAATGCGGTGAACGGAGAAGAAATTGTCTTGGCAACTGCCGATGGTTTGGATTTCGAATCCATTCTAAAGTACGGTCGTGAAGTAGGTAATCCTGCCTTGAGAAAGATGACTTTCCAAGAAAGGGGTTTGATGCTAAAGAAATTAGCCCTTCACCTTACCAAGCAAAAGAATAAATTCTATGAGATCTCCTTCAAAACGGGAGCTACCAAGTTAGACAGCTGGATCGATATAGAAGGTGGATTCGGTAACCTCTTTGCCAATGCCTCTCTTAGAAAGAATTTTACCAATCAGCCATTTCATGTAGATGGAGAAGCCATCGATCTTTCAAGGGGTGGAAGCTTCATGGGGCACCATATCATGGTTCCCAAAAGAGGTGTGGCCGTGCATATCAATGCCTTCAATTTTCCGGTTTGGGGAATGCTGGAAAAATGCGCTGTCAACTGGATGGCGGGTGTGCCGGCTGTTGTGAAACCTGCTACAAATACATCTTTCTTAACGGAAGCTGTGGTTCGTGAGATCATCGATTCAGGTATTTTACCTGAAGGTTCACTTCAGTTGATCTGTGGTTCTGCCAGAACAATGTTGGATCATGTGGAGAGTCAGGATGTGGTCACTTTTACCGGTTCAGCGGATACAGGAAGAATGCTAAAATCCAATCAAAGGATCATCAATGAGGCAGTTCCTTTCAATATGGAGGCCGACTCATTGAATGCTTCTGTGCTGGGAATGGATGCCAAGCCGGGAACTCCTGAATTCAATCTGTTCATCAAAGAAGTGAAGAAGGAAATGACCGTTAAATGCGGACAAAAATGTACCGCCATCAGAAGGATCATTGTTCCGGAAGCCTATGTAGAGGATGTACAGATCGCATTGGGTAAAGAATTGGGAAGAACGAATATTGGAGATCCTTCGCTGAAAGAGACACGCATGGGAGCCTTGGTCAGCAAAGAGCAAGTGCAGGAGGTGAAGGACAGAGTGAAGGAGTTGAGCAAAACAGCTGAGATCGTTTATGGTGATCTTGATAAGGTAGAAGTAAATGGTGCAGATGCTTCCAAAGGTGCCTTCTTAAGTCCAATTCTTATGGTAGAGAAGGATCCACACAAGAATACAGCAGTACATGAGGTCGAGGCATTCGGACCGGTTAGTACCATTATGCCTTACAAGGATCTGGAGGATGCTGTGAATCTAACCCATATGGGCAAGGGTTCACTTTGTGCTTCCATTTCAACTTTCGATGATACTATAGCCAGAGATTTTACAGTCAATGCAGCCTCTCATCACGGTAGGATCTTGGTGCTGAACAGAGAGTCGGCTACCAATAGCACAGGTCATGGTTCTCCGCTTCCCACCTTGGTTCACGGCGGACCGGGAAGAGCAGGTGGAGGAGAAGAAATGGGTGGAATGAGAGGAGTGAAGCATTATTTGCAGAGATGCGCTATTCAGGGCTCACCAACTACCATTTCTGAGATCACCGGAATCTATCAGGCTGGTGCCAAATACAAAGAGTCGCCTCTGCATCCTTTCCAATATCATTTCGAGGATATTCAACCGGGCATGTCATTGAAGACGCACAATAGAACCATTACGGATAGTGAGATCGCCAATTTTGCCAATTTGAGTTGGGACCATTTCTATGCTCATACAGATATCACTTCCTTGTCGCATACCATCTTCGATAAAAGAGCAGCTCATGGTTATTTCATCCTTTCGGCAGCTGCCGGACTGTTCGTTTATCCGAACAAAGGTCCTGTTGCGGCCAATTATGGGTTAGACACTTGCAGGTTCATGCGACCTATTTATCACAACGATACCATTCATGTGCGATTGACCTGTATGGAGAAGATCGATAGGGATGTAAGAGGAAAGCAGTTTCCTTCAGGAGTGGTGAAATGGTTTGTGGAGGTTTTCGATCAAGAGGATGAGAAAGTGGCTATTGCCACTGTGCTTACCATGGTGGCGAAGAAGAGTCCTTTTGCAGAGATCAATAGAGAGAATGTTCATCAATATCTGGATAAGCTTACTGAAGATACGAAAGCCCAATGGGGCATGATGAGTCCTCAACATATGCTAGAGCATCTTTACTTTGCCTTTGAATTAGCAACGAATAAAAGAGAGGCAAAGATCGAGACTCCGGAAGAACATTGGGAGAAGTTTCAAGACTCTTTATATAACTATCGTCCGATGCCAAGGGAGTTCAAACATCCTATGTTAAAGAAAGATTCAACTGAAGATTTGCGCTTTGAAAGCTTGCAAGAAGCCAAGGACAAGTTTTTAGAGATATGGGATGAATTTGAGACCTTCTTCAAAGAGAATCCCGATGCCAAAACTCCAAATGCAGTATTTGGAATGCTGGATAAGGATCATTGGGATCTGTTGAATAGAAAGCACTTCAATCACCATTTTGAGCAATTTGGGTTAATTGATTAGAAGCAAGAGCCAAGAACTAAGAGTCAAGAGTTAAATTGAATATATATTTGAGAGATCGCTGCAGTCACACTGAGTCCTATGACTACGCTCAGGATAAACTCAGTCGAAGAGTAATTTGAAAACATTATTCCATGTCAGAAGCATACGTAAACATCACCAAAGAAGAGAACGGATTAGCAACAATTGAATTCTTTCATCCCAAACACAATTCACTACCCTCAGAGGTGTTGAGCAATTTGGCCAAGACGATCCAAGAGGCCGGTGAAGATGATTCGGTCAAGCTGATCGTATTGAAGAGTGGAGGCGAGAGGACCTTCTGTGCAGGTGCCAGTTTTGATGAGTTGATCCAGATCAATGATTTTCCAACCGGGAAAGAATTCTTTATGGGATTTGCCAGAGTGATCAATGCATGCAGAAAATGTCCAAAACTGATCATTGGAAGGGTGCAAGGTAAGGCTGTTGGCGGTGGAGTAGGAGTGGCTTCTGCAGTGGATTATTGCATGGCTACCAAATTTGCTTCCGTTAAGCTTTCTGAATTGAACATAGGCATTGGTCCTTTTGTGGTAGGCCCTGCAGTGGAAAGAAAGGTAGGAGTTTCAGCCATGAGTCAAATGACCATCAATGCCGATCAGTTCTATGATTCTGAATGGGCCAAACAACAAGGATTGTTTGCTGAGGTCTTTGATTCAGCTGAGGAGTTAGATGAGGGTGTTGCCAGAATGGCCGACTATCTGCTAAGCAAGAATCCCGAAGCACAAGCCAAGCTCAAAGCCATCTTTTGGGAAGGATGTGAAAACTGGGATGAGTTGCTGGAGAAGAGAGCGGAAATGAGCGGTCAGCTGGTGTTAAGTGAGTACACGAAGGAGATATTGAGTAAGTACGCTTAGGTAATAATTCTTCCATAGTCAGGCTGAGCGGAGTCGAAGCCATTCTCAAACTTGCTAAGCTTTTATTATTTAATTTGGTTACCTAATGTGATAAGTCTTCCTGAGTAGGATCTTTGTTATGAAAAAGTGGCTTCGACTCCGCTCAGCCTGACAGTCAACTTTAATCAAATTCTCTTTTCCCCCAAATAATTAAGATATGATATACGAATTCAAAGGCTTCACCCCGGTCATTCATCCATCTGCATTTGTGCATCCGCAAGCAGCTGTTACCGGTAATGTGACTATCGGAAAGGATGTGTACATAGGTCCCGGAGCGGCTTTAAGAGGTGATTGGGGAGGAATTGAGATTGCCGATGGCTGCAATGTTCAAGAGAATTGCACCATTCATATGTTTCCCGGGGTAACGGTGAAACTAGAGGAAGGAGCCCATATTGGTCATGGAGCCATCATTCATGGGGCCCATATTGGAAAGAACGTACTGGTGGGAATGAATTCGGTGATCATGGATGAGGCAGAGATCGGTGAGGAATGTATCATTGGCGCCTTGTCTTTTGTGAAAGCCGGTGATCAATTCGAAAGAAGGTCCTTGATCGTTGGTAATCCCGCCAAAAAGATCAAAGAGGTTTCCGATGAGATGGCTGCATGGAAAACCAAGGGAACGGAATTGTACCAAGCCCTTCCATCTGAAATGAGAGAACATTGGAAAGAGGTGGAAGCCCTGGATAGAAAGCCTGTTTTTCAAGCCGATCAGCAAGATCTGTATCAGACCTGGGAGAAGATCAAGAAGAAATAGATTTCAGATTTTCAGAGTACAGAGCTACAGAAATTCTAAGATTAACAGATGAATAGATTCTAAGAAACTTTAACTAATGGAATCTAGGGTCTAGTAATTCTATCTATTCATTTCAATACTTATCTACCCTCGATTTTACTTGCTTAAGTTTGTCCTATGCGCAAGTTATTTCTCTTCTTTTTACTTCTCAGTTCTTCTCTTATCTACTCTCAAAAACTGGTAGGTATCTCCGATGGAGGCGGAGCCAATCAATATGGTTCCATTTTTCAATATGATCTTTCTAATAGCAGTTTTACTGTTCTTCATAGTTTTGATTCTAGCTGCACTAGCTGGATTAATCCTCCTTCCATCATTGAGGCAAAGAATGGCAACCTATATAGCGTTGAAGAGAATTGCAGAGGGTCAATATTTGAGTTTGATCCTAAGAGTTCCACCTATAGTAGGGTGTTGAGTTTTGATACTACCAATCTAGGTAGTTCCCCCACCTCTTTAACTCCATACTCCGATCATGAATTCATTGGAGTCTGCAGACAAGGTGGACTGTATGGGCATGGAACCCTTTTCAAATTTGACTATGTCAATCAAACGGTGGAGAAGCTCCATGACTTTGACAGCACGATCAGCCCTGCTCCTTCTAAAGGTTTGGTTCATTATAAGGATGATCTTTACCTAGGTAATTCAACATATGGTGGTATGCAATTCCATGGTACACTGTTTCAATTCAATGTTCGAACAAAACAATTGGATGTACTGATGAAATACTATGATGTAATAGCTCAGTCTCTTCCTTTTGTAGCATCCAATAATATTATTTTCTCTCCTACCTATATCGATTATGATTATTCTATTCCTCAGTATGTTCAAGCTCCTGTGATCTTTGCTTTTGACCCGGTTGGGGACTCAATATTTACTACTCAAGTATTTGAGCCTGCTCTTTATGGATATAAGCCACATACACAGTTTATCGAGTTTGACAGTATACTCTATTCTGTGAGCAGCTTTGGCATTGGACTGAGAAGTATTGTTAGTTGCGATCTCAATGGTGTTGGTCAGTTATATACAATAATGCCTGATTCTTTCGGTCCTGCTGATGAGTTGATGTTAGCTTCAGACAGCTTGCTTTATGGTGTGTCTCAGTATCGTGGAGATCATGGTAGAGGGGTGTTGTTCAGCTTTGACCCTCGATCTAAAAGTTGGAGAAAGTTGCACGATCTAACCTTCCAAGAAGGAGATCTAAGTAAGGGGAGGCTATTTGAGTTGAGTGAATGCGCCGGAATAGATCGAACGATCAATTTTTCAGGCTCGGGATTATTAGGGGCTGCAGAATCAGGAGCTTCTTACCAATGGGTTGATCTGAATCATGATAGTCTCATCACGAATGCAACTGGTCAGTATTTTGAGCCTAGGGATACAGGTTTGTTTGCTGCCATAATTCAAAAAGGAAATTGTTTGGATACCTCTAATGCTATCAGGGTGCTCTCTGTTGGAATTAATAAAATGAACTTGGACGCATCCATTGATATCTTTCCCAACCCTAGCAATGGTTGGGTTAATGTACAACATGCTTTTTTAGAGAATTTTACAATTTCGATCTATACACTTGAGGGTCAATTGGTCAAGAAAATTCAAATGCATCCTTCAGACGATCATTTTCGTCTACCTCAGGAGAGCGGAATCTATCTGCTTTCTATTGAAGTTCAAGATGGAAGAAGGATCCATCGAAAGCTCATTAAAGAATAAACCAATGAAAAAGCTACTACTACCTCTTTTCTTATTCCTTTTCCTGATACCAAATCAATCTCGTTCCTCTCATATTATTGGCGGAGAAGTCTATTGGGAGTGTCTTGGCAATGGAAGGTTTGTATTCAAAATGAATATCTATAGAGATTGCAGTGGTATTCAATTCAACTATTCTAGTCAGACTTTAGATATTATTGGGAATCCACTTCCAAGGAATTCCGTTAATGGTTTTATAACATCTATTGTTATGATGCCTGACTCGAATAAGTATCTTGCTAAGAATTTTGGGCAAATCTCTCCAAACTGTACTTCTTCGGGTACTCCATATTCTTGCGCTAATGGGGATCCAGGTGCGTTGCAAGAATTTCCATTTATATCATCACCTATTCAGCTTAGAGGAACTCCACCTGCCAATGGATGGAGGTTCGTTTATACAGCTCCTTGTTGTCGACCGGCAACAGAGAATTTGTCCTCTCTAAGTGGTAGTTTCATCATTAGTTCAGTCATGTATGGAGATGGTACTGCTGTTGATACTTGTTATGACTCGTCACCAATTTTTGCTCAATCACCTGATTACATATTTTGCAGAGGACAATGGTCCAATGGAATGTTTACTTCTTATGATGAGGATGGAGATAAATTGGTTTACCGCTTTGACAGTACCTTCAATACACCAATATTGACTCCCCGCTCTGTGCCTTATGCTTTCGGTTATGCATTTGATAATCCCACACCTGATACTTCATTCCAGTCGAACAATCAAGCGCTGAATTTGAATACTACCAATGGATGGTTTGATTTTCAAGTGAATAGCAATGGAGGAATAAAAAAGTATTGGCTAAGTGCTCAAATTGATGCGTATAGGAATGGAGTCAGACTTTCTTCTACTCATAGGGAATTGCCAATCATGATCACTGACTGTCCCAATTTATCGACTAGTCAACCCAATATGGCACCCCAGGTGCTGCTCCCCTTTGGAAGCGGCAATATTCCGGATACTTCTATAATGGCAGGCACATATCTGGATTTCCCAATAATGATACAAGAAAATCAGCAGCATAATAATATGGCCCAGCAAGTAACCACCAGAGTCTATGGGTCAAGTCTTTCACGTAATCTATCGGATAGTACCTTTTGTAATGTGATCGGAGATACACTATGTGCCACTTATACCAATGTATTTTCCTTCAATAGCAGCCAGCTGGTCTATGAAAGGTTCACATTAGGCTCTGATACTTTAGGATTTAGGTGGCAAACGGATTGTCAAGATCTTGATGCGAACAATGGACCGAAGACCCATTATTTTACAGTTCGGGTAAAGGATGATTTCTGTCCGGTCCCTGCAATCAGTTATCAAGTATTTTCGGTTACAGTTCTGCCCAACCCACCACTTTGTGGAGCAGTTACAGGAGTGTCTGAACTGAAGCAAAGTCCAGAGCTTTCCATATATCCAAATCCATCTGAGGGCAGGGTCAATATTGAAAGATCAGAATCTACTTCATTGATGATCCAGATCTTTGATCTTAGAGGTCAACTAGTGAAGGAAGATGTTCTTTTCCCAGAGCAGAATAGCCTATTGCTCCCTGAAAATAGTGGGGTTTATATTCTAAGGATTACTGATGGTTCAGGAGCTGTCAATCATCATAAGGTGATCAAGAATTAAAGGCTAAGATTCTAAGATTAGTAGATTATCAGATTAAAGGATTAGTGGATTATCGGACTCTTTGATCGTACTCCGTCTGGTTCCTAAGCGAGCGCCGCATTGAGCTTGTCGAAATGTCGAAGGATCGTCCTTTATCCTGCTTCAAAGGCAACCATCAAGAGCTCCTTTCGTCCTTGATGAAACTTACCACTATGTCTTTGAAAAAACTACTATTTACTTTACTTATCAGCCTATTAATTCTTCCTTCTTTTGCCAACCATCGTTCTTTTGGAGGTGAGATCTATTGGGAATGCAATGGAAATGGTATGTATACTTTTTATATGGTAAGACATACTAATTGCGGCGGAATACCGGTTCCATTTCAGAATGAACAATTGCTTGTTTCGGGTAATCCACTGCCGAGAAATGCTTCCAACCTCAGTATAACATCAATTGTAATGAGGCCTGACTCCAATAGGTTCACACTATTCAATAATGGGGTCACACATCCTATTTGCAGTCAGGGAAACACAGTGATAGATTGCAGCAATGGTGGCTATAGAAGATTCTTCTATAAATCAGATCCTATTCAGCTGAACGGTGTGCCTCCTTCAAGCGGCTGGAAGTTCATTAGCAGTAATGGTGACTTTAGAAGTTATGTTAACTCAAGCGGTCAATCCATACTGGTGTCAACTCTATACCCTGATTCTGCCTTAACGAATGCCTCAACATGTTATGAGCAATCACCCAGATTTGTCGAGTTTCCTCAATTTCAATATTGCAGTTCAATTTTGAATGAGGGAAGTATAACAGCCATAGATTCAGATGGTGATTCACTTGTCTACGAATTGGTGTCCCTTCTCACCTCTAGTGGCAGTAGCTTTGTTCCTGCAACCTATTCGAACGGTTACAGTGCAACCTCTCCATTGCCTTCTCTAGTATTTAATTCATCTAACATTCCTTTGAACTATAATAGACAAACGGGAGAGATTAGTTTTAAGTCGGTTCAAACTGGATCCTACGGTGTTAATTTTCAGGTAAGTGCCTATAGAAATGGGGTAAAGGTTTCAGAAGTGCGCCATGAGGCGCCAGTTGATATTTTGATGTGTCCTGATCTCC
>JAUIGQ010000181.1 GCA_030429925.1 Bacteroidia bacterium
GCCCAGAAGAAATGGGATTTGGCATCAATGAAGCGGGATTCACGATCAAAGCAATGAAGTACACTCGATTGAGTACTGAAAGTGCAGGAAAATTTTACGAAGTGCACAAAGAGCGTCCGTTCTATGGAGAACTTGTAGAATATATGTCTTCCGGACCGATCGTGGCTGCAATTCTAGAGAAGGACAATGCAGTAGCTGATTTTAGGACCTTGATCGGTGCTACTAATCCTGAAGAAGCAGCTGAAGGAACCATCAGAAAACTCTATGCTGAATCTATCTCAGCAAATGCCATTCACGGTTCTGACAGTGATGAGAACGCGAATATTGAAGGAAACTTTTTCTTCTCTTCACTAGAAAGGTTCTAGAGGCTGATGTCTAAGCTTCCTTCAGATTTTTATTTAAAGGAAGATGTTGTAGAACTGAGTCGAGAATTGATCGGCAAAGTGATCTGCAGCAATATTGATGGAAAGCTTTGTAAGGCGATCATTACAGAAACCGAGGCCTATGCAGGAGTTGTTGACAAAGCTTCTCATGCATATAAGGGCAGAAGGACCAATAGAACAGAAATAATGTATGCTGGCGGAGGTGTAGCTTATGTCTACCTCTGTTACGGCATACATTATTTGTTTAATGTGGTTTCTAATGTTGAAGGCATTCCCCATGCTGTCCTCATTAGAGGAATCTATCCCTTGCATAATAGCGATCAGATGTTAAGAAGAAGGAAAGCGGCTTCATTTAAAAAAGAGCTATTTAATGGTCCCGCTAAGGTAACTCAAGCTTTAGGCATCAGCATCTCACACAATGGAATTGATCTAATTGGAGATCAGATCTGGATAGAAGATCATCAATTTTCAATCGATCCATCTGATATTGAAACAACTACAAGAATCGGTATTGACTATGCAGAAGAGGATGCAAAACTGCCTTATAGATTCTTTTTGAAGAATGATCTGAAAAAGTTTGGTGATTAATCTAAAATCATATTTTTGTTAGGTATCCGAATTAAATTGATGGAAAATCAGAATAAACCTAGAGTCGTTACCTCCTTCGAAAAGATCAGCACGGATCTTCAAGAGCAAATAAAATTAGAATACCCATACGGTTTTAGTCAGTACCTTATAAGCTTCAATAATAAGGATGGTGAAAGAGTAAGTGCTTTGAGATTTGAGACTGAAGAAAAGATCTATTTGATCAAAATGACCAAGAATATTGCAGAGCAACTGATCGATGATGACGAAGACTACGATGATGATGGTCAGCTTACAGACGATGCAAGAGAAGCATATGAAGAAAAATATGATTCAGATGAAATAGATGATGAAGATTGATCTGAAGAACTTCTAACTACCCAAATACCTTTTCACGAACAATATGAGGATCGTTTTCCTAGGTACTCCGGATTTTGCCGCACACTCTCTGGAAAAGTTGCATCAAGCCGGCAAAGAGATCGTAGGAATCGTAACTGCCCCGGATAGAAAGGCCGGAAGAGGTCAACAGTTGAAGGCTTCCCCTGTTAAAGAATATGCCTTAAAACACAATTTAAACTGTCTTCAACCCACCAACCTAAAAGATCCAAATTTTCTTAAAGAACTCGCTTCTCTAAAAGCCGACCTGCAAATTGTAGTTGCCTTTAGAATGCTTCCAGAGGTGGTATGGAACATGCCTGCTTTGGGTACCATGAACCTTCACGCATCCCTTCTCCCCTCTTACAGAGGAGCTGCACCAATAAATTGGGCAATAATAAATGGGGAGAAGAAAACAGGAGTAACCACCTTCTTCTTAAAACATGAAATAGATACAGGCGAGATCCTGTTGCAGAAAGAAGTTCAGATTTCCGATCAAGAGACAGCAGGAACACTTCATGACAAGCTAATGAAAGAAGGTGCAGAACTTTTGCTTGAAAGCACAGGCCTTGTGGAAAAAGGAAACTTCTCCACCATTCCTCAAATAGATCTGATAGAGGATTCAAAGAAGCTATCTGATCTGCCAAATGCACCAAAGATATTTAGAGAGGATTGTAAGATCAATTGGAATGAAATGATCGAATCTATCGATTGCTTCATTCGAGGTCTTTCCCCCTATCCTGCATCTTGGACCTATTTGACTAGAAAAAAAGACCAAAAAAAACTTGTTCTTAAGATCTATGAGGTGCAATTAATGTCTGCTGAAAAGATCAATGCTGGAAGGATCAAAGAAGAAAACGGTAAGTTGTTCATTGATGGAATGAATGGGAGGTTGATCATTGAAGAGCTTCAGTTAGAAGGAAAGAAAAGAATGAGAACAACAGATTTTCTAAATGGAGTTAATTTAGAGGATTATGAAGAGATTTTATCTTAAAACCCTATTGTCATTTCTAGCAATTCTCCTTTCCCAATTTGGTTATGGACAAGAGAAGAACATAGAGGTTGAAAAACTTCACTCTGACAAGAATTGCAGCAGCTTTGAGATCAGCATTCGTGATAGTGTCCGTTTGCACTACCATGCTGAACACACAGAGCATATATTCGTCTTGGAAGGAAAGGCAAAAATGAAGATAGATGACTCAGTCAATGAAATAAAAAGTGGAGACCACTTTGTTATTCCGGCAGGCAGCAAGCATGCAGTATGGGTTCTTTCAGATACTCCCTTAAAGGTCATATCTATCCAATCCCCTGAATTTAATGGTCAGGATAGAAATTTTGTAGATGAGTAAGACCAAAGAAATCCTTTTGGGCTTTGCCAGTTTACCATTGCTTCTTATTGCCTGGCCTCCCTCCTCTTTCAATTTCTTGATATTTATAGCTCTACTGCCATTTATACGTTTAGTTTTTCAAGAGGAGAAGCCCAAATATGTATTCCTATATTCTTATAGCTTTTATTTCTTTTTCTTGGGTCTCAACAATTTTGAGTTATTCATTGAAGGCTATGATCTTACAGCGCTAATAACAGGATTGATCCTTGTTCCTTTTTTATGGTCGCTACCTTTCTTGCTTGGTCACCTTATCTACAGGAAGATAGGTCAGGC
>JAUIGQ010000051.1 GCA_030429925.1 Bacteroidia bacterium
AGTTTCAAAAATAAGGTTCTAAGGCTTCTCTTCTTCAATGAGTTTAATTTGATCAACAGAATGATAAAGCTCGCTCAAGGAGTTAATGAATCTGTCCAAAGAATAAGGCTGAACACTTTGAATACCCTGCTCCTTTAAGTCTTCTCTCAGTTCCTTGTCATTGGTAAGTCGAACCATAGATTGATAGATGGCCTCAGAATCCTTGTAAGGAACTACCAGAGCATTCTTGCCATCCTTGATCAGCTCTTTAGCAATACCTGACAATGTAAAAATTGATGGCACTTTAGATGCTAAAGCTTCAACATAAGTTTGTCCGAATGCCTCAATATGCTCATCAATTGGAACATGTACATAGATATCTAACAATTGATAAACTGAAAAAAGATCTTCTTCAAATCCTATCTCTCTGTAAGACTTAGGATCAATGGTTTGCAATACTTTTCTAACTTCTTTCTCAAACGGCCCACCTGCATTGAATAACATTAGCACTGCATTAGGCTGTTCATCCAAAAATCTCTTAAAAGCCTGGATAATATAGATTACCCCTTTCAATTCAATGTAACGTGCAATGCATCCGATCGCAGGATATTCATCCTTTAAGTTATATTTCGTTCTCATTGCCGAAACTGCCTCTTCATCAGCATTTTGAAACTTAGAAAGTTCAAAGCCGTGTGGTATGAGTTGGACCTTTTTTGGATCAACACCTTCTTTAGAGATCAATACTTTTTGAACATTGGGACTTATAGCCACGATCCTAGTAGCCATAGCATTGATCATTTTATCGTATTTCACTGCCTTTGGAAAGAAATCGTGATGAAAGGTGGCATGATGACGAGTATAGATTCGATTCTGAATTCCAAGAAATTTTGCAGCTGCCAGACCTATCAAAGATCCTTCAAACAAATGGGCATGAACGATCTCCGGTCTCATCTTCCTCAATTCCTTCATTGTATTCAGGAAAGAGAAAAACCAATTAAGCTTACTTCCAAGTTTCACAAATCTTGACTCTATACCAAGTTCATCTAAATACTTGCTTAAGGGAGTAACCGCTTGGTTCCCTATCAAAATAAAGCTGACATCTACTCCTTTTTTTGGAAGATCCCTAGCGATCCATTCAAATGCAACTGCTTTGGAAACTTGTGATAAAATGTAGACTACTTTCAAGCTTTCTAGGTGTAAGAAATTAAAAGAATCACTTTTCGCAAATGTAATGGCAATTAGTTGCTATTGGATAATGATTCTTAATATTGGCTGTCATTCTTGCTTTAATTTGGGAAGGAAAAAGAACATAAGACTTTTATTTGCTGCTGTTGATATTGGTTGGAGGATTCCCTATTACAAAAGATATCTTGAAGATAGGGTCGAAAACATTAAAGTTGAGTCTTTTGTAAAGTATAAGGTACCCGATAGCCAATATAAAGAAAGATATACCTACAACTTTATTTACCCCAATTACCCTACTCCTGTGCAATGGGTGATCTCTTTTTGGTTCTTTATATATGCCTTATTCAAGTATGATCAATTCTATTTCTTTTCAGGTGAGACCTTATTGACAAGAAAATTGAGGGCTTTTGAGTTAGCAGTATATAAGGCTCTCAACAAAAAGATCATCTTTCACTTTGTGGGTTCTGATATTCGAGATCCTGAATATCTAGCTTGGAAAGGAGATCATATTTACGAATTTCTAGAAGGAAAGGTCAAAGGTGAGATGTCTAAAGAATGGCAAAAGAGTCTGATCAGAGATGCAGAAAAATATGCCGACCATATCTTCGTCTCTACTCCAGATCTTATTCAACTATGCAAAAAAGCCGAATACTTTCCATTGGTGTTAAATACCAATAAGTTCCAGGAAGAGATAGAAGCTGCAAAAAAGGCGGCAAAGCCTTTCTTTCGAACTCAGAAGCTAAAGATCTTGCATGCGCCATCTAGTCCCTCAAACAAGGGAAGTAAGATCATTGACAAGGTGATAGAGAAATTGAAAGGTCAATTTGACTTTGAATACATCAATTCTGTTGATCTTAACATTGATTCGGGAACTATCTATCCTGTAAGCAGGTACCAACTTTTCCAATTGTATGCTGAAGCCGATATAGTTATTGATCAAATACTAATTGGCTGGTATGGATTACAATCACTAGAGGCTTTGTATGCAAACTGCAAGGTCCTCTGCTATATAGATGAAAACCTATTGAACTATCTCCCTGAAAATTGCCCTTTGATCATTGCAGATGCAAATACACTTGAGAAGAAATTAACTCCAATTCTTTCCGACTTAAACCCTATTCAAAAAAGGGAAGCGCATGAATGGATAGAGAATAATCACAGTTTGAAGAATATTGGAAAGATCTTATTGAAACAAATTAACAAATAAGTTCACCAATCTTGGTCCTTCTCATACCCCAACTTGATCAACAGATCACCATACAATTCTTTAAAAACATTCTTATGCTCTTCTGAAAAATGATTCACCCAATCACCTTCTGTTCCTTTTCTATAGTGCGATTGTTTGTCTTCTTCTCCCTTTCCTCTTCCTTTGCTCAAACTTTTAAAGCTGTACTTCTCAATTAGCTTGACGAGGAAACCTTTGGAAATGGATTCCATTTTTATCAATTCATTTACACCCATCTTCTTAGCTAAGTGATTGATCTTACCTAAAACAAAACCGCTGTCATTTGAATCCTTGATCTGAAAGCCCAGAAAAATCAAGATTGAGCTCCATTGAGAATAAGGATCCTTGAACAGCTCTTCCATTTTGATCTCTATGATATTTTCATTTTCATAATCCCAATTTTTCATATGGTCCAACCATAATTTGGAAAACTCAAACTCCAAGAACAACCCTTCTTCCTTACTACATTTTTTCAATGCCTCTCTATGTGGCCCTAATCTATCGAACCCATCAAGTCCATGTGAATTCAAGTGAGAATAATATCCGGACACACAGATATCTCTGGGGTCACGGATCAAATGAAAGCCCTTGAACTCAGGAAGATCATCTAGTCCACTCAAAGAACTATTGAGTGAAATAAGCAATGAACGATCGTATTTCTTCATTTCATGGCCAATATTCTTTTCAAAGGCAGTTTTCTTATACACAACAGGCAAGCCAAGATAATTTGCCAGATCAAAGCAGAAATGGCTCATAGAAGTTGAGGCACATTTATGATGGCTGAAGAATGCTAAATTCGGTGAATTATTATTCATCTTAAGTAAATGTATGGCCTACTATTAGCATCTAGGGTCTAATTGAAAAAGATTTTGAATACTCTTAATTGCATTTACTTTTCGAATGAATTAAACATTGATTTTCAATAAGATTGAGTGAAGAGGTTTAAGGACGCTAATTTTCTCGGTATAATCAAGAATAAGTTGCCGATCTAGCACCTTAGTTATTAGCAACAACCAATAAGTTAAGCCAACATATAACAAACATGAAATGGCTAAGGACAAAATAGATGGATAAAAATTATAACCGGCTCGAACTGCAATTGCTATTGAAATGCACAATAGAACGATTCTCCAAAGTTTCTTAATATTAAATATAGCAAAAAAGGAAACTTGAAGAAGTTTGCTCATTCTATATTGCATAATAGCATGTAAAATATAATATGAACTTATTGAAGCAACCACCGCCCCATTAACCCCATAAGCTCTGATAAGTAAATAATTCAACACACAATTCATTATCAGCATTGCAAGATGAATGTAAAATATCTCCTTGTTTTTTGATGCTGCAATTAAAACATCTCTATAGTCATTTATTCGAATGAACAAGAGCAAATTATATATCATGAATACACTAATACTAGCAAGATATTTCTCTCCTAAGTAGTAAAAGAAAAATGGTTCGGCAAACACGATAAAAAAGATGAGTAAGGGGTATGTAAGATAGCTTATGGCAGAACTAGCTTTCCTTTTCAGCAAAATTAACTCACTGTTTTTCTTTTCAAAAAACAACTTATTCACCTCTGCACTTGTAACTCTTGTAACAGAGGCGTAAATGATAAATAGGAAAGGAATTGGAATTGCACCCATCCTAAATATTGCATACTCTTCTGTACCCAACATTCTGCTGATCATTACCCCATCAGTTTGCACCAATAATATAGATGCAGTGCCAGTTAGTGCCAAAGGAACCCCTTTTTTAAGATTCTCAATGATCTTTGGAGAACTAACCTTAATAAAGACCTTCCTATCCGGTAAATTAAGAAGAAGGTAAATCATATTCACCACCTCTAAAATCAATAAGCCAAAAAATAAATCTCTTAAGCTATTTAAATAATTGATAGAGATAAAAATAATGGACACTCTAAAAGTGTTGTGTAAGATGGCGGCTATTGCAATCTTATCACTCTTGTAGAAATGAGTCAAAACACTCCTCAATAATTCTGAGGCAAGTGTAAAGAGTAATGAAAATCCATATATCCTAATTAAGGGAGCCAACTTTTGATTGTCAAAAAAACTTGCCAACTGGTCAGCAAAAAGCAAGAACAGTACTGAGCCAACTGCACCGAGAAGTATTGAAGTATATAATACACTCATGCTTCCAGTGAGGGAGTCTTCTTGGTTGTTGAGCTCTTGATATACAATTTTAGATAATCCAAAGGCAAAAACTACATTTGCTATTCCAAGCAACATTAAGACTTGCCCATAGCTCCCATATAATTCAACACTAAGGGCTCTTGCTAAATAGGGAACCAAAAGAACATTCACCAAAGCATTGATCAGATTTCCCAATCCAATCCATCCTACTTGGTTCTTGATCGATTTTTTCTTCGGTTCCACAGAAACTATACTGGATAATTATTAAATACTTGGACAAATAAAGCAATTAATACTCATCAACTTTCGTCTATCTAGAATAATTTGAGCGGAGAAATGTTGAAAAAAAATGAAGTTGAAAAGACCTATTTGTAAAAACACGGTTACCTTTGCTTTAAGAAATTATAAAAGAAGAAAACGAATATTCTTTCCCGAATTTCTCACTAAAAAAATCAATAGAATCTTATGAATGAGTATGGAAAAAAAGCGGAGAACGCTTCAATTTCTGCTTTGGGTTTAGGCAACGTAACTGCTGCCTATTGGAACTTAGAACCTTCTGAATTAATAGAAGACAGTATTATGAAAGGCGAAGGTGTACTTGCAAACACAGGTGCATTGGCCATTGATACCGGTGAGTTTACCGGTCGCTCTCCTCAAGACAGATTTATCGTTAAAGACGATATTACTAAAGACGGAGTTTGGTGGGGTCCTGTGAACAAGGAGTTCGATCCTGATAAATTCGACCTTTTGTATAACAGAGTAACTTCTTACCTCTCAGGCAAGGAAGTATATGTAAGAGATGCAATTGCTTGCTCTTCTGAAAAGTACAATATGAATGTACGAGTGGTAACAGAGTTCCCATACTCTAATTTGTTTGCATACAATATGTTCATCCGCCCAACTGCAGAGCAATTAAAGAGCTTTGAAGCTGAGTGGAATGTGATCTGTGCTCCCGGTTTTAAAGCTGATCCGGAAGTCGACGGTACAAGACAGCACAACTTTGCAATCTTGAACTTCAGCAGAAAGATCTTACTAATTGGCGGAACCGGTTATACAGGTGAGATCAAAAAAGGAATCTTCTCTGCCTTGAATTTCATCTTGCCATATCAAAAGAATGTTCTTTCCATGCACTGTTCTGCAAATGTTGGAAAAGAAGGTGACACGGCTGTATTCTTTGGACTTTCTGGTACAGGAAAGACTACTCTTTCATCAGACCCAAACAGAAAATTGATCGGTGATGATGAACACGGCTGGGACGATGACTCTGTCTTCAACTTTGAAGGTGGATGTTATGCAAAAACAATTGACCTGAGCAGAGAGAGTGAACCACAGATCTACGATGCGATTAAGTTTGGTGCCTTATTAGAGAATATCGGCTTCAACGAAAACAGCTCTGAAGTAGACTATACAGACTCTTCAAAGACAGAAAACACAAGAGTTAGTTATCCTATCTATCACATTGATAATATTCAAGAAGGATTAAGCGGAGACTCACCTAAGAATATCTTCTTCTTAACATGTGACGCTTACGGAGTTTTACCTCCGATCTCTAAATTGAATTCCGCTCAGGCGATGTACCATTTCATTTCAGGATATACTGCAAAAGTTGCAGGTACTGAAGCCGGAATTACTGAGCCTACTATGGCCTTTTCAGCTTGCTTTGGAGCTCCATTTATGCCATTGCACCCTACCAAGTATGCAGAAATGCTAGGTGAAAAAATGAACAAGGGCAATGTGAATGTTTGGTTGATCAACACAGGATGGTCCGGTGGAGAATACGGGGTTGGCTCAAGGATCAAATTGTCTTTCACCAGAAATATGATCACTGCAGCTCTAGAAGGTAAGCTCGACAATGTATCTTATAACGAGCATGAAGTATTTGGCTTGGCGATGCCAACTGAATGTCCAGACGTTCCTACTGAGATCTTAGATCCAAAGAACACTTGGAAGGATAAGGATGCCTATGATACAAAAGCTCAAAAATTAGCTCAAGCATTCATCACCAACTTTGAGAAGTTTGCTGAATATGCGAATGATGAAATCCTTTCCGCAGCACCTAAAGCTGAGGTGACTGCATAGATTTGATCTTTAGTGAATTAAAAGCCCGTTCTGAACTTCAGAGCGGGCTTTTTTGTTAGCATGCTTTGTATATTTGAGTAGTGTATTCAATAATTGATGTAGAAACAACAGGAGGAAGTGCCAGCAGAAGCAGGATCACTGAAATTGCCATCTTTAAAACAGATGGAAATAAGATATTGGATTCGTTTTCAAGTCTTGTAAATCCATGCAGATCAGTTCCTCCTCATATCAGCAGATTAACCGGTATTACAGATGAGATGCTGGTAGATGCTCCGCTCTTTTCTGAGCTGGCAGATAAGATCGATCAATTTACACAAGACACTGTATTTGTTGCACACAATGTCAATTTCGACTACTCATTTGTCAAGGCAGAATTTCAAAGAGCTGGAAGGACCTACCGAAGAAGAAAGCTTTGCACAGTTAGGTTAAGTAGACAGATCCTAAAAGGAAAACCCTCCTACAGTTTGGGAAAGCTTTGTAGGGAATTGGATATTCCGCTCTTAAATAGGCATCGAGCTTTTGGAGATGCCGAAGCAACGGCTTTATTGTTTCATCTATTGGTAGAAAAAGATCAGCATGAGATCATCAGCAACTCTCTTAAGCCACAGTCATTAGAAGCTTTGCTCCCTCCTAACCTTCCAAAAACTGAATTCTTAGCTCTTCCTGAAAAACAAGGGATCTATTATTTTAAGGATGCTAGAGCCAAGATCGTTTATGTGGGTCAGGCAAAAAACATTAAAAAGAGGGTTCACTCCCACTTTTCCGGTAATTCTAATAGCAGATCAAAACACTATTTCGTTAACAACATTCACAGTATAGATTATCAATTAGTTCCCAATGCCATTCTTCTGGATCTAAAGGAGGCCATAGAGATCAAGAAACATTGGCCACGGTATAATCGATCGTTGAAAAGATTTACTTTAAACCATGGCATTTTTCGTTATCAAGATCAAAAAGGCTATGAACGGTTAGCCATTGGAAAATGCGGTAAATATGAGAAACCATTGATCAGCTTTCGAAATAGAGAAGACTGTATTTCTGTCTTAAAAGAGTTAGTATCTAATTTTGAGCTTTGTCCTAGGTTGTCGGGACTGCAGCCAATATCCAGCGGTAAGTGTAATTATATAGAGGAGATGGAATGCAAGGGTGCTTGCCACGGCAAAGAAGCTCCGGAATCATACAATAAAAGGTTTGAGAAAGCGATCAAAGAACATCTGAACAAGAACAACACCTACCTGCTTGAGGAAAAAGGAGAAAAGCAAAAAGCCATAGTTTTAGTAGAAAAAGGTCGACTAAAAGGTTATGGAACAATATCAAATGAAAAAGAGATCAAAAGCATCAAGGAAGCGAAGGCTTTACTCTCGGCTACCTATGATGATCAAGATCTCTCAACTATACTGCAAAGACATATCAACAGCACTTCACAGTATCAAAAGGTCAGATACTTTTAAGCTGACTTTAGCTAATATCTATCAACTTACTATTTGCTCTCTTTTCTTCATTCAATTTTGGGATCTGTATCTTCAATACCCCATCGTTGTAACTGGCAGAGATTCCTTCTGAATCAACAGAGTCTGGTAAGGTGAATGTTCTTCTGAATGAAGAATATCTAAATTCCCTTCTTGTATACTTGTCCTTCTCTTCTTCTGATTCATGCTTCATTTCTGAAGAGATCCCAAGAATGTTATTGTCCAACTCGATCTTGAAGTCTTCTTTCTTCATTCCGGGAGCTGCAACTTCCAGCTCGAATTGCTTTTCATTTTCCTTTACGTTCACAGCCGGCAATGAATTCCCAATTGAAGAAGTACCTCTTACAGAATCGAAAATATCACCACCGAAGAATTCATCCAAAAAGGATGGAAATGTGTCTTTGAATTTTACTAGTGTCATCTTTTTAAATTTTTTATTTGTTTGGCGAAACTCTTCCAACAATTTGAATACCATTGGATTAGAGCTTAATTTTTCTGACATATTTTCATTTGATGCTGAAAGAATGTCAGCGAGCAACCCATTTATAGTCTTTATATCTTTGTTGCATGGGAGATGAGATCAAAAAGGAGATCACGATCAAGAACAAGAAAGCCTATTTCCAATATGATATTTTGGATGAATATGAGGCGGGAATTGTTTTAAAAGGTACTGAGATCAAGTCGATACGACAATCAAAGGTCAGTATCAAGGAAGGCTATTGTGCTTTCAACAAAGGTGAACTCTTCGTTTTCAATATCAATATCTCTCCTTACACTGAAGCTAGCTTTGAAAACCACGAAATGAGCAGGCCCAGAAAGCTGCTGTTGAACAAGAATGAGATCAACAAACTCAAAAAGGCTAAAAAGGATGTTGGATTAACCATTGTTCCCCTCTCTCTTTACATCAATAAAAAAGGATTGGCAAAGATGAAGATCGCCCTTGCAAAGGGAAAGAAAATGCAGGATAAAAGAGAGAAGATCAAGGAGAAAGACATTAAAAGACAACTCGACCGCGCAGCCAAAAGATAGGCTAATTCCTCCTCAGTTATTACCGCTTAGAACAATTTTAAAAGAGAGCTGTCTCTTTTGGGAATTCAATGATTGAATACTATTATTTTTGCGGCCCAATCAAATTAAAATGAGGAACTTACTTTTTCTCTTTCTATTACTTTCATTTTCAGCCTATTCTCAAGAAAAATATACCATAAGTGGGTATGTAAAATCAGCCACTGGAGGAGAAGAATTGATCGGTGCTACCGTTTCGGTTCCCGATCTAGCTACTGGGGTTAGTACTAATGTTTATGGTTACTATGCCTTGACCCTTCCCGCTGGAACTTATAAGATCCGCTACTCCTATCTGGGGTATACGGATGTAATAAAGGAGGTGAACTTGAAGGAAGATATTCAATTGAGCATAGAGCTGAACGAGACAGTCAATGAGCTTGAAACTGTTGAGATCACCAGCGAAGGTGCCAACAAGAATGTTGAAAGTGTTGAAATGAGTGTGAATAAGATCGACTCAAAAACCATCAAAAAGATTCCGGCCCTTTTAGGAGAAGCTGATGTTGTTAAAAGTGTTCTCTTACTGCCGGGTGTAAGTACGGTTGGAGAGGGAAGTACAGGTTTCAATGTAAGAGGTGGAGGTATTGACCAAAACCTTGTTCTACTTGATGAGGCACCGGTATACAACTCCTCTCACCTATTTGGTTTCTTTTCCGTTTTCAATCCGGATGCGGTTAAGAATGTAAGTTTGGTCAAAGGGGGAATTGCTCCTCAATACGGAGGGCGACTTTCTTCAATCCTTGACATTAGAATGAAGGAAGGAAACAAAAAGGAGTTTCATGGATCAGGAGGTGTGGGAGTGATCTTTAGTAGACTCTCTCTTGAAGGTCCTATTAAAAAAGACAAAGCCTCATTTCTAATTGCCGGTAGAAGATCATATGCCGATGTTATGGCTAAACCCTTTCTCTCTTCTGACCTTTCGGGAAGCAAGTTCTATTTCTACGATCTAACCGCAAAGGTGAATTGGAGCATGAATGAAAAGAACCGTTTTTATCTATCCGGTTATTTCGGTAGGGATATTTTCGGTGCAGGTTTCTTATTCAATTGGGGGAATGCTACAACCACTGCAAGGTGGAACCATATCTTCAACGATAGACTTTTCATGAACCTAACAGGATATTACAGTGATTATGATTATTCTTTTGGGGTTGATGGAGACAGCGAGGATGATTTCGAATGGAGCTCTTCAGTGGTTAGTTACAGTCTTAAGCCTGACTTCTCCTACTACCTAAACAACAAGAATACCTTGAAATTTGGAGGTCAATCGATCTATTACGACTTCAAGCCGGCGGAAGCAAAATTTGCCAGCGACGGTAGAACCAATGATATCAGTCAGCCTGAAAAGTTTGCCATTGAAAATGGGTTGTATATCCAGAATGAACAAAAAGTTGGAGCGAGGATCAAATTATTATATGGTTTAAGATGGTCTCATTTTAGTTATCTCGGTGAAGGTGAGAAGCAGGTATACAACGACACAGTACCTGGAATTAGGAAAACTTTGGTTTCCTCGGAGAAATATGACCAATATGAGTCTATTGCTTCCTACAATAATTTCGAGCCCAGATTATCTATTAACTATAGCCTAACTGAAGTTAGCTCCTTAAAGGCAAGTTATAACAGAATGAGTCAGTACCTGCATTTGATCTCCAATACGGTTGCTTCAACCCCAGTAGATCTATGGCTTCCAACTACCAATAATCTTAAGCCTCAAATTGCCGATCAGATTGCTGTTGGATATTTTAGGAATTTCAGCAATAACGCTTTTGAGGCCTCTGCTGAAGTATTTGTGAAGGATTTCCAGAATCAGGTAGATTATATTGATAATGCAGACATCTTTTTCAATGATGAATTAGAGGGAGATCTATTAAGCGGAGATGGAAGAGCCTATGGATTAGAGTTGTTTATCAAGAAGAACAAAGGAGCCTTGACCGGTTGGGTAAGTTATACCCTATCTCGATCTGAACGAAAGGTCAACGGGATCAATAAGGATGACTGGTATCCAACAAGGTTCGACAGACTCCATAACTTAAGTGTGGTTAGCGCCTATCAATTAAATGATAAATGGGGTTTTTCCGCCAATTTCGTCTACTCAACAGGTACCCCTGCCACCTTCCCTACCAACCGATATGAGATCCAGGGAATTGTAGTACCTCACAACTACGACCAATCTAGAAACAATTATAGAATACCTGCCTATCACAGATTAGATATTTCTGCCACATTAACTCCCAGAAAGAATAAAGACAGAAGATGGCAAGGAGAGTGGGTATTTTCAGTATATAACGTTTACAGTAGAAGAAATCCGTACTCTATCTTCTTTGAGCAAGATGAGAATGATCCTAATATGACCAATGCAATTCGATACTCAGTGATTGGCAGCTTTGTGCCAGCAGTTTCTTACAACTTTAACTTTTAAGCAATGATGAGAACTGATAAAATATTGATCCTATTTAGCCTCATGTGCTCTTTATTCATGATCTCTTGCGAAGATGAGATCGATGTTGATCTGGATGAAAGGCCCAACCAATTAGTGGTTGATGCTTTTCTCACCAATGATTCCTCAATCCAAACGGTACGACTAACAACTTCTGCCCCTTACTTTTTAAATGAGCCTACCAAGGGTGCTCAAGGGGCAACGGTGAAGGTAATTGGGCCAAACATCTCTTACACCTTTTCAGATCAGGGTGATGGGAACTACAATTATGATCCTAGTACAAATGGCCCGATCGATAGTACCGGTTTTACTTATAGACTTGAACTGGTTTATGAAGGGAACACCTACTCTGCCAGTTCTTTGTTAAATCCGGTGCCTACTATTGATACGATAATTTCGGTTTTTGAAGAAGAAGAGTTGGGATCTGAGGCAGGTTATTATGCTCAATTCTTTGCAACAGATTTTGCCGGAAGGAAAGATTATTACTGGATCAAAGCATTTAAAAATGGAATTGATGTCAGACCGGATCAACCCTCTAGTTTAATTCTTGCAGAGGATGGAGCCTTTGGTGGGGACGGTGCAGATGGATTTGTTTTCATATTGCCTTTAAGAGCCGCTATCACTAATGATGATGAGCCGTTTGCTGCAGGAGATATCTGTAAAGTTGAACTATTGAGCTTGAATGAAGATGCATTTGAATTCTTGGATCAGGTAACCATTCAAGCAAACAATGGTGGACTCTTTTCTACACCTCCAGCCAATATCAAAAGTAATATCAAGGATGCCTCAGGAAATTTGCAAGAAGAGGTTTTGGGTGTATTTTCGTTATCGTCAATTAGCACTTTTAGTACACAAATAAAACCATGAGAATATCTAGAATCCTTCTCCTTGCTGTTCTTAGCAGCCAGATCCTAATTTCATGTTCCAGTTCTTCATCTTCAGTAGCCTCCGGAGGTGCAAACCCTGCTGAATCTGCTATTCTTTGGCATCAAACTTCCGCAGAGTATGATGCCCTCTGCTACCAAGCCTTTGAAGTTGCCAAACAAAGGATCATGAAGATCCAAAGTGGAGGTATTGATGAATATAATGGAAAGCAGATCGCTGTGATCTTGGACTTGGATGAAACAGTCCTCGACAATTCGCCCTACAATGCAAAATTGATCCTGGAAGGAAGAGATTTTAGCCAATCGAGTTGGGAAGAATGGGTCTCACAGGAAAAAGCCGAGATGGTGCCCGGTGCGTTGGAGTTCCTTAACTTCTTAAGAGATCAAAGTATCAAATACATCTTCATCAGTAATAGAAATGCCAGTCAATTAAAAAGCACCTATAATAACCTAGTGAAAAATGGTGTAGAATTAACTGATGGAGATATTCTTCTAGATGATGGAAGGTCCAAAAAAGAAAGGAGAGAAAGCATCTCAGAATATGAGATCGCTCTATTGATTGGGGATAATCTAGCAGACTTCGACGAGGCCTTTGAAATGAACAAGCAACTCAATGAGAGGAGTAAATTTCTCGAGAGGGACTTCACCAATGAGTTTGGAAACAAATTCGTAATCCTTCCCAATCCCTTATACGGAGACTGGCAGAAAGCCATAGAAAATAAAAGCAAGAAAAGGGAGGATCAATTAAAGCTCCTTAAAACGTATTGATCAGCGGTTTGCCTTGGATTTAAGCAAGGCATTTTCCAATACCTCGCTCATCTCTTCAACATAGGTAAATTTCAACCCCTTCAGATATTCGGCTTTGATCTGATCTACGTCCTTCTTATTGTCTTTCGACAAGATGATCTCTTTGATATCAGCTCGCTTAGCAGCCAAGATCTTTTCCTTGATCCCTCCTACTGCTAATACTCTTCCCCTCAAAGTGATCTCACCTGTCATGGCAAGATTTCTTTTCACCTTTCTCTTTGTAAATGCAGATACAAGTGCTGTTAACATTGTGATTCCGGCAGATGGGCCATCTTTAGGAGTAGCACCCTCCGGAACGTGAATATGAACGTTCAGGTCTTCAAAGGAGTCAATGTTGATCTCAAACTCATCAGCATGCGCTCGAATATATTCTAAGGCGATCATAGCCGATTCTTTCATCACATCGCCAAGATTTCCGGTCAAGGTCAACTTACCTTTCCCTTTGCTCAAACTCACTTCTATGAATAGTATGTCTCCTCCTACTTGTGTCCAAGCTAATCCTGTTACTACTCCAGCAACATCATTTCCTTGATATTTATCTTTGGAATGTCCGGGACCTAGGATCTTTTCTACCATTTCAGTGCTGATCTCAGGCTTATATTCCTCCTCCATGGCAATGGATTTGGCGGCATATCTAACAATTTTACCCAGCCTCTTTTCCAGATTTCTCACTCCCGACTCTCTCGTATACTCTTCGCATACCTTAACGATCACTTCCTTGCTCACTTTGATCTGATCCTTCTTCAATCCATTGTCAACGATCAACTTGGGGATCAAATGCTTCTTGGCGATCTGTACTTTCTCTTCTAAAGTGTATCCATTGATTTCAATGATCTCCATTCTATCCCTCAAAGCCGGTTGAATGGTAGACAAATTATTTGCTGTAGCAATGAATAGAACATTAGATAGGTCATAATCCAATTCAATGAAATTGTCGTTAAATGAATCGTTTTGTTCCGGATCCAATACTTCTAGCATTGCAGAAGATGGGTCCCCATGAAAGTCATTTCCTATTTTATCGATCTCATCCAATACAAATACCGGATTAGATGTTTCGGCCTTCTTAAGGTTTTGCAAGATCCTTCCGGGCATTGCTCCAATATAGGTCTTTCTATGACCGCGGATCTCAGCCTCATCTCTCAATCCTCCAAGCGACATTCTAACATACTTCCTTCCCAAGGCATCAGCCACCGACTTACCCAAAGAAGTTTTACCAACCCCCGGAGGGCCATACAAGCATAGAATGGGGGATTTCATATTTCCTTTCAGCTTTAATACAGCAAGGTGTTCAATGATCCTGTCTTTTACTTCATCCAGACCAAAATGATCTTTATCCAATATCTTCTTCGCCCTCTTTAGGTCAAAATTATCCTTTGAATAAGTATCCCATGGAAGATCAAGCAGAGTCTCTATATAATTTAATTGGACAGAATACTCTGCTGATGCAGAATTGATCCTTTGAAGCTTACCTAATTCTTTTTCAAATCGCTCTTTGGCTGGCTTAGGCCACTTCTTGTTCTTGGCTCTGGCTTCAAATTCTTTGATCTCTTGATCCTGTGGTGATCCTCCCAACTCTTCTTGGATCATCTTCATTTGCTGATTCAAGAAGTACTCTTTCTGTTGCTTATCGATATCTGTCTTCACCTTCGACTGGATATCATTCTTCAGCTCAAGCATTTTCAATTCTTGATGAATATGCTGAAGCAATAGCTCTGCCCTTCTTCGAATATGAGTCTCTTCTAATAATTGTTGCTTTTCCTTTACCTCCGCATTCATATTGGAAGCAATGAAGTTGATAAGGAACGAACTACTTTCAATGTTCTTAATGGCGAAAGAAGCCTCTGTGGGAATGTTAGGAGATTGCTCTATGATCCTCAAGGCCATGTCTTTTATAGAGGAGACCAAGGCATTGAATTTCTCGTCCTTTGGTGTTTTACTTACCTCATAAGCTGATATCCTGGCTTTGATGTATGGTTCAGTCTCTATGAACTCCATTAAATTGAACCTCTTCTTTCCCTGAATGATCACGGTAGTATTTCCATCGGGCATTCTGAACATCTTCAAGATCCTTGCAACTGTTCCAACATTATACAAATGTTGCTGCTCAGGCTCTTCTACCATATCATCTCTTTGAGAGATAACTCCGATGATCTTGTCCCCCTTATTGGCGTCTTGGATCAACTTGATCGACTTATCCCTTCCAACCGTGATTGGGATCACAACTCCGGGGAATAGAACTGTATTTCTTAAAGGCAAAATAGGAAGGACTTCGGGAGTCTCTTCTTGGTTCATCACCTCCTCATCCTCAGAGGTCATTAACGGAATAAATTCCGTTTCATCATCTATAACTCCTACTAACCTTAAATCATCAAAATTCATATGCTCTCTTCTTTGGTCAAATTGTCAGACACAAGGCAATAAGATGGCCTTGTCTGGAACGACAGCCCTATTTTCAACAGCTATGCCAAAAGAAAAAGCTGCTTATCTGTCAGTCTGAGTGTTAAAAGTTTCGATAGATCTTCGAAACTTCTTCAATATGAGCTAAGATATCTATGTCATCCTGGCTTAACTCCACCCCTCTTCTTTCCATCATTCTTTCTGCAACTTCCAGTGCAGTTTTTAATCGGTAGTGGGTCCATTTTTCTGCACCTCCCCATGAGAAAGAAGGAATGAAGTTTCTGGGAAAGCCAGCGCCAAAGACGTTGGCACTCACTCCTACAACTGTTGCTGTATTAAACATGGTATTTATGCCGGCCTTTGAGTGATCTCCCATCATCAAGCCACAGAACTGCCTGCCACTGTCTAGGAAACCTCCCTTATTGTAGTTCCACACCTTGATACTGGCATAGTTGTTCTTGAGGTTGCTCACATTGGTATCCGCTCCTAAATTGCACCACTCCCCAATCACAGAATTCCCCAAAAAACCATCGTGCCCTTTGTTAGAATAACCAAATATGACTGAATTGTTCACCTCCCCTCCTACTTTAGAATGAGGTCCAATGGTGGTTGCTCCATAAACTTTTGTACTGAGCTTTAAGGCTGAATGATCACATAGGGCTAATCCACCTCTTACCACACTTCCTTCCATGA
>JAUIGQ010000052.1 GCA_030429925.1 Bacteroidia bacterium
CCTGTGACTAAAACTTTTATCTTCATTCCTTGATCAAATTAAGAAGATATTCTCCATATCCACTTTTCAATAATGGTTTTGCCAAGACCTCAAGATCTTTCTTTGAAATAAAACCTTGTCGGTAAGCAATTTCTTCCAAGCAGCCTATCTTTAAACCTTGTCGCTCTTCTATCACCTCAACGAACTGACTTGCTTGCATAAGAGAAGCAAAGGTGCCGGTGTCTAGCCAGGCTGTTCCTCTATCTAAAATTGCAACTTGCAACTCTTCTCTTCTGAGATACTCCTTGTTCACATCTGTGATCTCATACTCTCCTCTTGCTGAAGGCTTCAATGATTTCGCAATCTCAATTACCTGATTATCATAAAAATACAATCCCGGGACGGCATAGTTGGATTTGGGTTGCTCCGGCTTTTCTTCAATGGATATTGCTTTTTGATCTTTATTGAACTCAACCACACCATATCTTTTTGGATCTGAAACATGATAGGCGAATACTACTCCACCGCTTGGATCCACATTATTCTTCAGGATATCTTCCATGCCGGTTCCGTAGAAGATATTATCACCGAGAATTAATGCCACCTTATCGTCGCCTATGAATTCTTCACCGATCACAAAGGCCTGAGCAAGTCCGTTGGGAACCTCTTGAATGGCATACTCGAACCTACAACCAAATTGGGAACCATCTCCCAATAACTTTTTGAAACTTGGGTTATCATGAGGGGTGGTAATGATCAATATCTCATTGATCCCGGCACTCATAAGTATTGAGAGTGGATAATAGATCATTGGTTTGTCATATACGGGCATGAGCTGCTTACTCACTGCCAATGTAAGTGGATGTAATCTCGTTCCTGAACCTCCTGCTAAAACAATTCCTTTCATTCTTTTTCTTCTATTCTTTCACTAATAGGATCAACCTTTACTTCTAATTCTTTTATTTCAATATCTTCCTCCTCGTCCAATATCTCTATTAAACTTTCCTCTTTAAAAACCTTGGTTGTTAGCCAGCTATCAAATGACAAGATCAAGGAAGGTAGTAAAATGAGATTGGAAGCCATAGCTACCAATAAAGTTATGGAAACTAAAAGTCCAAGAGCTACTGTACCACCAAATTCAGAGGCTGTAAATACTCCAAAGCCAAAGAAAAGAACAATGGAGGTGTAGATCATACTAACCCCTGTTTCTTTTAGAGCCAATATGGATGCTTCTCTCATATTCATAGAATGCTTATTAAGCTCTTGCCTGTATTTTGCCAGATAGTGGATGGTATCATCTACAGAAATTCCAAAGGCAATGCTGAAGATCAATATGGTGGAAGGCTTAATTGAAATACCGAAGAAGCCCATGATAGAGGCTGTCAATAGCAAGGGAAGTAAATTTGGGATAAGACTTACAAAGACCATTCTTAAGGAGGAGAACAAAAATGCCATGATAAGGGCGATCAAAACAATGGCAATGCTCAAACTTAGAAAAAGATTCTTGACCAAATAGTCTGTGCCCTTTAACCAAACAACGCTGCTTCCGGTGAAGTTGACATCGTATCTATCTACAGGGAAGATCGAATCTACTTTTGGTTTTAGATCAGTGAGGATCTCTTCAATTCTATTGGTGCCAACATCGGCCATTTGAGCAGTGAGCCTGGTTACTTGTCTATTGGTATCTAAATAAGAATCCAATAGCTTGGAACTGTTGTTTGAGCCAAGCAGATATGGGGCTATAAAACTTCTTTCTTGAGAGTTATAGAGATTGTATTTTTTCGGGTTTCCATTATAATAACCTTGCTTGGCAAACTTCAATCCTTCCACTATGGACAATGGTTTTGAGAACTCAGGATATTCTGCGATCAATTTTTGAAGCTTATCGATCCTTTTCAAAGTAGAGAGTTTGGTGGCACCTCCCTTTTTCTGGGCATCAATGGTAACTTCCAAAGGAAGAACGCCCTTAAAATTCTCCTCAAAGAAGAGTAGATCCTGATAGACCGGTCCATCTCTTGGAAGGTCGTCTGCAATATTTCCCGTCGTCTTCATTAAGGTTACTCCATAGGCAGCTATTAGAATGATGACTAGGGTTGTGCCATAAACCGTCTTACGGTAATTTGTTACAATATGTACAAGTTGATTGACAACGATCTGCACCCATTGTCTTTCCAAGTGCTTGGTGTGCCTTTCTTTTGGAGGAGCCAAAAAGCTCTGAATAATGGGTAGCAAACTAATAGAGATCAAAAAGACAGAAGCAATACCGCAAACTGCAACAATTCCAAACTCAACCAATATCTTGCTATCTGTAAAGATGAAAGTTCCAAATCCTAAAGAGGTGGTGGTATTCGTAAGAAAGATTGCATTCCCGATCTTGGTGATCACTCGCTTAAGTGCAAGGATCTGATTCCCATGCTTCTTGTATTCTTGATGGTATTTATTGAGAATGAATATACAATTGGGTATGCCAATAACAATGATCAAAGGAGGGATCAGGGCAGTGAGGATTGTGATCTTGTAGTCAAAAAGCACTTGTATTCCTACCGTCCAAATAACCCCAACCAATACAATGATCATCGAAAAGAACATTGCCTTGAATGACCTGAAGAAGAGTAACAGTATAGCAGCCGTAACCAATACTGCAAGCAGTATGAACAACCTGATCTCTTCACTTACCTTGGTGGTATTGTTTGTTCTGATAAAGGGCAGTCCGGATTTATGAACAACAAGTCCTGTGGCGGCGGTAAATTGATCTATCTCTGCAACAATATCTTGCATTAGTATTCCCCTGTCCTTAGAATCTAACAGCTCTCTATCTACGGTAACAGCCATTAAGGTTGCTGTATGGTCTTCACTGTAAATGAAGCCCTGATAGAAGGGCAAATTGAAACACTCCTTTAGCAGACTATCTAAGACAACTTGTTCTGTAGGAATGCTTTCAAAGATCTCGTATGGTTCGAAGCTTTTCTGCTTCTTGTTCCTTTTCAATCCGTATATATCAGCAAGAGACATTACATTGTCTATGCCTTCCACTTCTTTCAATCGGTCTGAAAGGAGCATCCACTCTTTGAAATTCTCCAGCTCAAATAGCTCAGCCTTTTTCACTCCAATGACCATCACACTCCCATCCTGTCCAAATTTCTCAGTAAACTCATTGAAGGAGATCATGGTGCTATCCGTAATGGGAAGCACTTGCGACATCTCATAGCTCATCTTGATCTGTCGAGCATGATGCCACATAAAAGCTGTAATAGCAAGAAGAAGCACTATGATCACATAGCGTTGTCGAAGAATAAAAGAGGAAAATAATTCCCACATAAAAGTTGACTTCATAACCGATCAGAAAACTTCTCGGTTGAGTAGCTTGCAAATATCGAAATATTAAGGCATCAGAAAAAGAAAAGCTAAACAAGCCTTCATTCTCAATGAAGGCGATAAATTCCTTTTATATTTGATTTATGCATATTGATATCCCAACCAATGTAAGCCTAATTTTAAAAAGCCTTGATATTAGTGGAGCAATGGCTGCCTCTTCAAAGAAGCTAGACCTATTTGGCGCTGCCTTCATTGCCTTTGTAACCGCTCTTGGAGGAGGTACAGTTCGTGACCTTTTATTGGGTGCTACTCCCGTTGGCTGGATGAAAGATTCAAATTATATCTTCACTGTGCTGATTGGTGTTGGCATCACATTTCTCTTTAAAAAACATGTAAGAAAGTTGAGGCGAACATTATTTCTTTTTGACACTATTGGAATTTCTGTTTTCACGGTCCTTGGGTTAGAAAAGGCTTTATTGATCGACCTAAGTCCTATGATCGCTGCCATGATGGGAATGTTCTCCGCTGTTCTTGGTGGAGTGATCAGAGATATCTTGATCAACGAGATCCCGCTGATCTTTAGAAAAGAGATCTATGCCATGGCTTGCATTGCAGGGGGAGCTCTCTTCTTGATGCTGAGAAGTTTTGAGATTAGCTTCGAACTAAATGTGCTTGTTACTACCATTACGATCATAATCATTCGGATAGTTGCGATCAAATACAAGATAGGTTTGCCCGGAATTGATGACGATCATGCCTTTCTTCAAAAGTTTAAAAAGTGATGGTATCAAATTTGTTTAGTGGCCGAGCATGAAAATAAAATCCTTCCTCCTAATCATCCTTTTAGCTCTGCTAGCAGCATGTGGCAATCAAAAAAAAGAGCTTGAAAATGTTCCCCAAAAAAAATCTGATTACTCCGAAAGATGGGAGAAGATATCCTCTCTGGAGAAAAAGGGAATGCAAAGAACTGCTGTTCAGGAATTAAATTCAATCTTAGAAAGTGCAGCAGAAGAGCAAGACTACCAATCACTTTTCAAAGCTTTGGCAATCAGGTCGAAGTATATTCAAGAAATAGAAGAGGAAACCGCCGACGAGATCATCCAATCTTTCCAATTGAAGATCAAGGAAATTCAAAGTCCGGGAAAAGAATTGCTTCAATCAGCTTTGGCTGAGATCTACTTGCAATATCTGCAATCCAACTTATGGCAGATCAGAGATCGCACAATGAGGAAGGAGTTTGATAATGAGAAGATCTCACTTATGGCAGAAGATGAGATCAAACAAACCGCGAAAGACCTCTACATCAATTCACTTGAGAACTCAGCTGAGCTTTCAGAGATCCCAATAACTTCATGGGGAGATATTTATAATGACCGAGAGCAGGACAGCAACTTCCTTTCTAAATTCACCGCTTATGATTTTCTTTTAAGAAGAGCCCTCAATTATTTTGAAAATGAGGCCCAAAGGAATGATGCCTTAGATAGAGTAGCCAGAGACACTGCTCTTTTTAGCCCAGCAGAAGAGTTTGTTCAAATTAACTGGAGAGATCAATCTGATGGGGAATATGTTTCCCATTGGTTGGATATTCTTTCCAAAGCCTTGAAGGCTCATATGCATGATGAAGACCAGGAAGCATTCAGCTATTTTAATACTACTCGCTTAAATGCTGCCTTTCACTATTCATCTCTCACAGACAAAGAGCTATTCTATAGATCATCTCTTCACAATGCGCTAAACTCATTGAAAGCTTCTTACCTAAGAGATGATCTTAGATATATGATCGCCTCCTCTTTTATGATGGAAAGGGATGGGGTAAAGGCGGTAGAGACTTGTTCAAGTTGTGAGGATCCCAACTCTTATGGCGGAAAGAAATGCAAGGACCTTCTCTATCAGATCAGATCACCAAAACATAGCATCAACTCAGAACTTGTCTATCCAACAGCTCAACCAATTCTGTTCTCCTATGAATATGAAAATTTATCAAAGGCCTATTTCAAGATCATTCAATTGGAAAAAGAGGAGGGCAGAGAGACACACATTTCAGAAAAGTATTTAAGAGCATTGCTAAAGAAAAGTCCCGCAGATTCATGGAGTCAGGAGCTTAAAAGTTGGAATGATTATAAGAGTCATAGAACCGAGCTGAAGATAGAAGGGTTGAAGTGCGGCGATTATCTTCTTATTGCCTCTGATAGGGAAGACTTCAATATCGATTCTTCATTTATTGCAAGCTCTTATCTTAATGTAAGTGACATAGCTTATCTAGAAAGAAAACTAGTTGATGGGAGTATAATCTATTTATTCAAAGACCGCATTAGTGGTGCTACTTTACCAAGGGTAACAGTTGAGATATTTAGAAGTGAGTATGACCCAAATAGTAGAACAAATAAATGGATCAAAGAGAGTGAATTAGAAAGTGACAAGGATGGAAAGGTCAAGATCCCATCACAGACAAACCCAAATACAATTGGATTCAACTTTAAGTATAAAGATCAACACTTATCTCCTGGTAACAGGATCTACCTTTATAGAAGAGATCTTCAGAAGAATGAAAGAAAGTTCACAGACCTCTTTACAGATAGAACCATTTACAGAGCCGGACAAACAGTTTATGTGAAAGGGGTGATTTATAGCTCCATTCAAAATGAAGAAAGAGTAGTAAGGGGAGAGAAAAGCACCATAAGAGTTTATGATAGTCGAGGGGAGGAAATTAAGAGTATCGATGTTATTACCAACAACCTAGGATCCTTTGCGTGCTCTTTTAAGTTACCTGTGGATGTTATCAACGGAAGGTTTCGAATAGCCAATGAGTTTGGTAGTTTAAATGTAAGAGTTGAGGATTATAGGAGGCCAAGTATACTTGTTGAGTTCGATAGCTCCGATGCTCAATATTCTATGGGTGATAGTATCTGTGTCAAGGGTAAAATTCTCAGTTATACTCGTCTGCCTGTTCAAGATGCAGACATTGAATATAAAGTGATCCGGAGAGATCTTTTCTTCCCAGAACCCATGCTCAGCAGCTACCACCCTGCTCAAAGCAGCACCATTATAAAAAGTGGGAAACAGAAATTGACCGAAAGCAATTTTGAGATCTGTTTTCAGACCTCACAAACTGTGTGGAAGAGGTCTTCCTTTACCTATGAGCTGATCTTGAGTGTGACAAGTCCATTGGGAGAAACCATAGAAAAAAAGAAAAGCTTCTTAATTGGCAAGTTGCCATATGGATTGAGCATAAATTCAAAAACCAACTTGACTGTTGAGGAACTCAATAGAACAATTGTAAGTGCCAGAGACATCTATGGGAAAGAAGTTCAAAAAGAAGGAGAGCTTCAATTATGGTCGCTGAAGGCTCCGGAAAGAGTGCTAATTGAAAAGTATTGGCCCGGACCGGATCATCAGCTGATCAATGAAAGTGAGTTCAAATCACTCTTTCCATTATATCCTTTCCTTAAAAGCAATCTTACCTCATTTGAAAAATTGAACATGCTAAGCTCTTCATCTTTTACAAGCGGAGAATCTATCAATTCATACAGAGACCTTAAGGAGGGAGCATATTTACTTGTTGCTCATTCTATTACTGAGCATGGAGATACGATCACAGCTAAAAAATACATCCGCTTATATAAGAAAGACAAGAAGAAGCCTCCTTTTCCAACTTTCTTCTGGGCAGAAGTTGTGAAGGATGAAATAAAAGAGGGAGAGAAGATCCTATTGCAGCTGAACAGCTCGCTCATGATCAAAGATCTTCATGTAGAATTAGAAGATAGATCAGGTATTGTGAGTTCGAAAAAGATAGAGCTAAACAATGAGAAGAAATGGTTGAGCTTTGAAAGTAATGGATTAGAAGGTGAACTGAACTTATACATTAGTGGAATATCCAATAATAGAAGTATAACCAAGCATATTCCTATCAAGCTCATTCCCAAAGAGAAGCCGTTCGAGTTGTACTTAAAAACCAAGCGTGATTATACAACTCCCGGAAACAAAGAGGAGTGGTCCATTGGAATAAAGAATCTTAAGGATGATCAAAACATTGAGATCATGGCCTCTATGTATGATCTATCTTTAGACCAGCTGGAGAAACAAGAATGGAGACCACAACAGAAATGGGAGAAAAGGACAAATTACCGGTGGGAAAGCGGCAACAATTTTGGCCTTTCATTCTCCCAGGGTTTTAAGTTAAATTATCGGAAGTATAGCTCAGTGAGCAAAGGGCAGCTGCCCTACTTGAACTGGTTTGGGTTCTACATGAGTAGAGGTGGATTTCCAATGCCTTACTTCTCTTCAATGCAAACCGAAGCAAGACCCGCAATGGTATTAGCGGATGATGCTCAGATGAAAACCGCAGAGGGCATTCAGGATTCAAGCAATGAAGTAGCAAAAGAGGCAGAAGGAACGGAAGAAAAAGAAATAAGAGAAGACTTTAAAGAAACTGTCTTCTTTTACCCCCAGTTGCAAAATGAAGGAGAAAAAGTAGTCGAAATTGAGTTTGAGATGCCGGATGCTTTAACAGAGTGGAGATTTAGAGCCTTGGGACATGATGAAGAACACAATTATCACCAAATAGATCATAAGATCATCAGCAGAAAAGAGCTGATGGTACAAGCATACTTCCCAAGATTCTTTAGGATTAACGATGTATCAAGGATCCTATTAGAAGTAAAGAACTCTTCCGATAGCATTATCAATGGAAAAATGGGAATGATTATCAAGAATGCAGAAAACGGAAGGATAATAGATGTATTGGAGGGAGATAAAGAAGAAGCATTCTACCTTTCTCCTCAACAATCTTTCAGAGTAAGCTATGGATTTAAGAGTCCTAGCCAACCCATGAGACTTCAATACCAGATATATGCAAAGGGCAAAAATCATACGGATATAGAAGAAGGATATATTTTCATTTTACCTTCTTCCATCTTGATCACGGAAAGCCTTCCCTTTGAGCTAAGGTCTGGAGAAGTGAAAAATATCAACTTCAAAGAACTTGCTCTCAGATATGATAAAGTTGTTGATAATAGGTCATATAAAGTTGAGTATTCTTCTGATCCAAGATGGTTAGCTGTTTATGCGTTGCCTTCCATGTTAAAGGATCAGCCCAATAATCCGGAAATGGTATTCTCCTCCTTTTTTGCCAATGCAATGGGACAACATACCATGCAAAAAATTGAGAATAAGAACTCAATCAAGCAGATCTTTGGAGACTATGCTCCAAAATCTCAATTGGAGCATAATGAGGATGTTGCCTACTTAAATGTGGAACAAACTCCATGGATTAGTCAATCAAGGGAAGAAGAAGAACAACGGAATAAACTTGCAGATCTCTTTAACTCCAATCAAAACAAGTATGAGGCAGAAAGACAATTAAAACTGCTTCAAGAACTCCAACTTGAAAATGGAGCTTGGCCTTGGTTCAAAGGAATGAGGGCCAACCAATACATTACTCAGTATATCAGTGGTGGTTTGGCCAGACTATTAGATCTAAAAGCGGTTATGGTAGATGGTCAACAACAATTAATTGAGCAAATGATAGTCAGTTCTTATGCATACCTGGATATTGAGATTGAAAAGAAATTCAAAAAATTACAGGAAAGAGGCATTGAGGAAGGACAAGATCTTCTTGATGCTAATTCTATCCATTACTTGTATGTTAGGAGCTTTCAAAAAGGCTGGAAACCAAATTCAGCTGCAACATTCTACCTACAGCAAGCTGAAAGTTACTGGCAGAACAAAAGTCCACTCCTGCGAGCTCAGATAGCACTCACTCAACTTAACATAAATAAGAACAACGATTTATCCCTTCAGATCCTTGCTTCTTTGAAGGACAATGCAATCAGAGATAGCCTGGGTGTGCATTGGAATTTTGGAAAGAATAGTCACTTCTGGCATCAATCACCCATTGAATCTCAGGCATACATTATTGAACTTTTTCAAAAGAACAATCCAAATGATGCAGACCTTGAAAATATGAGGAAATGGTTGCTCCATCAAAAGAAACAGCAATACTGGAATGGAAATACTGCAACTGCTCAGGCTACCTACGCGATCTTAAGTGAGGAAAGTCAAATACTGACCTCATCAGAGGGCAGCTACATTGAAGTTGGTGGATCTCCAATTAGTCCAACCCAAAATGAAATGCCCGCATTTGTAAGTAAGAGTTGGAGTGGAAATGAGGTTTCAGCTGAACTTTCGAATATTCATATTACTCAGAACAAAAATACCTTTGGATGGGGAGCGGCTTATTGGCAGTATTATGAACAGATAGACAAGATAGTGGAACATTCAAAGAAAGGCTTAAAGATCAACTCAACCTATTATGCATATGAGATCAATGAAAAGGGACAGGAGGTTCTAGTACCAATTAAAGAAGAGGAGTTGGAGGTTGGAGATCTGGTTAGGCAGAGAACAGAGGTCATCATCGACTTTGACTTGGACTTTGTCTTTATCAGCGATCAACCCCCCGCATGCTTAGAACCAACAGAAATGAGATCGGGAATGGAATATGTGGAAGGCATCCAATTTTACATCAATAGGAAAGACACTGAAAAACAATGGTTTATAGACCATCTGCCAAAAGGCAGATATGTCTTTGAAACTGACTATCGAGTTAGCCACAGCGGTTCTTATGCTGGTGGAGTTAGCAAGCTGCAAGCAATGTATGCTGCTGAATTTGTTGCACATACTACTGCGGGAAGACTAAAAATTAAATAACTAAGATTGCAGAGTTTAGAATCCACCTTTATATTTGTTCAACATCAAATAACAATGACAATGAAATATTTAAGCTCTCTTTTGACCCTCTTACTTATTACGACAATTTTTTCATGCTCTTCCGGAGGAGGTGCAGAAGGAGATGCGGAAACTGACAGCACTGCAGTAGCTAATGCAGTGGAGGAGGATTATAGTAATATGAGTGAAGCTGACCTAAGTGACTATGGAATCATGGCAACAATAATGACTCCCGATGATGGCAAGCTAGAGATCGAAGAAACAAGTTGGGGAAGTGTTACCTTAAAGGCCGGACAGAAGTTTGGGCTAGAGATCGTTCCATTTGGATTAACACTTGAGGAAATGAAGGCAGAGATGGATCAAGGTGGAGTTTATAAAGTAGAGATCATAGAAGAGGATCCTGCTTATATCCTTTATAAGAGAAGTATACCTGATTCAGAAGTTAGCGATGAGTATCATTTCTTCATGAACAAGGAGATTAATGGTGAGATCTATGAGATCAAGAGTATGGCAGATATGGAATTGAAAGAAGGAGCAGCCAGAAAAAATTTAAAGGCAGCCAAGAGCTTCAAAGCAAAACCTTCTGCATAAAAAGAGAGATACAGCCATAAAAAAAGCCCGATTGAATCGGGCTTTTTTTATTTGTTCAATTCTATTCTATCCAAAATGCTCAGGAACAAAGATCTGAGATGGGTTCATTACAATAACCGGGATCTCGTATTTGTTACTGATCACATCTACTTCACCGCTTCCTTTAAATAGATCAGGCAGGAATCCACCATCTCCGGAAGAGTTAACAATCGCAATCATATCGGCGTCAATATCCGTGGAGTAATCGAGCATTTGTGGAATGAAATTTCCTTTTTCAGGAGCCATTTCAACCTCGTACTTCACTCCTCTTTCATCAAAGTAATGCTTAGCGAAGGTCAGTTCTCTACTCACCTTGGTTCTAATGAACTCATCGGATTCATTTGCTGTGAAAATATGGACGATGGCACCAAAGTGCTTGGCTATACTTGAAGTAATTGCCAGTTTAGATTTTGTTTCTTGAGAAAATTTGATCGGAAGGACTAAATCTTTGATAGAACCTTTCGACTTCTTGTTTTGTACTACGATAAATGGCACTTTGGAGTGACCAATAACCTTGAGCGCATAACTTCCAGTCAAGTGCTGAATTCCTTTCACACCATGGGTTCCCATAACGATCAACATAGCCCCCAACTCTTTTGCAACTTCCGGGATCCTATCGAAAATACTTCCCTTACGTATTTCATAAACTACATCAACACTATAAGTATTAGAAGCATCTTTTGCCAATTCTTTAAGCTTCTCCTCAGCCATGTCTTTGGCTTTATCAGATGAGATCACATGCAATAAGACTACCTCCCCTTTAAAACTATTAGCCACCATAGCGGCATGAGAAATAGCAGATTCAGCAACCTCAGTGAAGTCGGTTGGAACTAGTACTCGGTATTTATTGTCCATTTGAGTGGTTTTAGGTTAGCATCTCAAATATAGAGAATTGTAGATAATAACAAAATCAAGAGGTGAAGAATAAATAAATTCTTTTAAAGAGGCTGATTAATTAAATCCACTATGTAACATTGGTTGACATACTCCTCAAATAAAGTACAGAAATTTGAAATCAATAAACAATTGCACATTTTGAGCATTGTATTTATATAAACTAGAAGCAAATAAGATGAAATTAAATCCGAATTATTCTAAAGAAATCATTGAAGCATTAAACACCTATTTAAGCAGTATCCAACAAGCTTATATGAATACTAGAGGCTTTCATTGGAACATTGTTGGTAGTCACTTTCTCATGCTGCATATTAAATATGAGGAAATCTACAATGAGCTTAACGTATTGGCAGATGAAGTAGCTGAAAGGATCATTCAATTAGGCGGAAGACCCGATCATTCTTTTAGTAGCTATCTAAAAAATTCGAAGGTTATAGAAAAAACAGATCTGAGCTCAGACAAAGAAACTGTGGAAGCTTTGGTTGACGATCTAAAGATCTTAGTTGAGTTGGAAAGAGAGATCAATGATAAAGCAGCTTCCAACTTGGATGAAGCAACTGCAGCCTTAACTTCAGATAGCATTCGCAGTCATGAAAAGACTATATGGATGTTGGCAGCTCTTTTGAAATGATAGTGAATTCTTAAGCTAGAGACTAAACCTCAGATTTTCTAACTTTAATGTTCGACTAAAATTACCTTTTGGCTATATCTCTCTTTGTTAAGAATGAAATCTACAATATAGATTCCTGCTTGGAGATTTAGTGACACCTTATTAATAGGTCGTTGATTGAAATATACAACCCTTCCATTCAGGTCACTTACAGTAAAACTTTCAATTTTGCTGCCTTTTTCTATATCTAGATAAATTTCACCTGAGGATGGATTAGGGTATAATCTTATTATCTGTGATTCTTTCGAATCCGTAGCAGACAATGCTTGCTCTGAAAAAGCTACCGTAAAGTTATTGTATGAATATTGGGATGTAGAGGTTAAATTTTGAATTCCTGGACCGGGATCAAAATCAACAACATCATCGAACCTTCCTGCAAGATAGATTTTATCCTCTACCACTTCAATAAATTGACCACCATCTTGATAGCTTCCACCTATACCAATGCTCCAATAGAAATTAGCATTCTCATCTAATTTGCAAATAAATATATCTCCTGAAGAATAGGAATAGGTATTCATATTGTGCGTTGAAGTATCAGGATCAAAATCGGTTTGGCCAGTAAATTCTCCAGTAATGAATAAGTTATTATTATCATCCAAGGTTAACTCCCCAAAAGTTTGCCTGGAGGTTGAAACAAAGGACTTTATCCATGTTAATGAGCCGGAAGTATCAAGTTTGCCAAAAAAGCTATTATAATTGTTGCTTGGCGTATTCATGTTCCTGCTTGTCGATGGACTTGGGTCGAAATCAATTGTTCCTTTATAGGAACCTCCAAAAAACAAATCATTGCTATCAAGAAGTATTGATATTATTGAGCTCTCGCCCAAACCATCAAAATTATTCACCCAGGAAAAAACTCCCGAAGAATTGAATTTGCACATGAAAGAGGCTCTTGAACCATTAGAAGTCAAAAATGCAGTTCTCCCTGGATGAGGGTCAAAATCTACCTGACCACTATACCATCCTGAAAAATAAATACTATTGTTTTGATCGTTGTCGATCCCATTCACTGGGAAATTGGTGATGCCTTCAATTTTCTTTGCCCAAATAAAATTTCCAGTATTTGAGTACTTCGCAATAAAGGCAGAATAAGGTGCATTAGTTGAAAGAAAATAATCACTTGTATCTGGATCAAAATCTACCGTATCACTAAAAAACCCTGATATTACAATATCGTTGTTGTCATCAATTAGCAATGATCTACAAGCATCTTCATTCACTGAGCCAATGGTTTTGACCCATAAAAGATTCCCCATTGGGTCATATTTTGCAATGAATACATCATCTGACCCTAAAGACGTTCTTGTAAAAATCAGATTTGATGGATCAAAATCAGCTTGACCTCTTAATTCTCCAATGATTATTACATTTCCATTGCCATCAACCTCAATGGCTCTGGCATCTTGTGTTAATTGACCCTGCGAACTCGGATACGTCTCAATTGTTTTGGTCCAGAGAAAATTTCCTGTTGAATCTAATTTTGAAAAGGAAATTCCAAGATTTCTGTTATTCCATTCGTCACTCAGAAGGTACTCATTTCCTCTAGGATCTACCTCCATATCGCCTAACCTCAAGGCTGGGTGGATCACATGAGACCAATCTAGATTAAGTACTTGTCCTTCAGATAAACCGTATATAAATAAAAAACAAAGAAAAAACAGACCTCTCAATATCATAGTTCACAGTAAATAATAGATCTTCAAATATCTGAATAATAGAATTCCAAGCTTTCTCCAATTCTATAAACCATAATTAGAGCAACTATAAACAGGAAGTGGTTTATGAATCATCACGAGCTAAACCCTTAAGTCATAGGAAATCAAGTAAGGCATACTTCTCACCAATACCCTAAAACAAAAAACCCCGACGATGTCGGGGTTTTTGCTCCTCCTCTTGGGCTCGAACCAAGGACCTATTGATTAACAGTCAACCGCTCTAACCAACTGAGCTAAGGAGGAATATTCTCATTAAAAGAATTGGGGTGCAATATTACTCCCATATTTTGGATTAAACAATATCTTTGCGCAAAATTTAAGCCCTTCATAATTGACCTATTCTACCAATATAGGTCGCAAATCAGAGACTAAATGAGCAAGCAATATAATGTATACGGAATAGGAAACGCCTTGGTGGATATTGTTACGGAAGTTAACGATCAATTTCTAAAAGACCACAAGATCGAAAAGGGTTTGATGACCCTAGTGGATGAAGAAACTCAGAGAAGAATTTCCAATGCAATTCATATGGATTCAACTAACAAACAATGCGGAGGCTCAGTTGCAAATTCTGTTATTGCAGTTGCACAATTCGGAGGAACAAGCTATTACTCTTGCAAAGTAGCCAATGATGAAATGGGTATCTTTTATAGAGACGACCTTAAGGCCAATGGTGTTGACACCAATCTGGATCAGCATGAATTAGAAGAGGGAATTACAGGTAAGTGTCTTGTCATGACCACAGATGATGCTTCAAGGACCATGAACACCTTCTTGGGAATTACCTCTGATTATTCAAGGTCAGAGATCACTGAAGCTGCATTAAAGGACAGCGACTACCTTTATATAGAAGGTTATCTAGTAACTTCTGAGAATGGGCAAGATGCTATGAAATATGCCAAAAAGCTTGCTGAAGAGAATGGAGTGAAGACAGCTCTTACCTTTTCAGATCCATCTATGGTCAAGTATTTTAGAGAGCCGATGGAGTCGGTGATCGGGGCAAGTGTGGACCTTTTGTTCTGCAATGAAGAAGAAGCCATGTTGTATACCGGAAAAGATAATTTGCAGGAAGCCAGAGAAGCTCTTAAAAAGGATGCCAAGAGATTTGCCATCACTCTAGGAGAGAATGGTGCAATGATCTTCGATGGAGATACTTTCATTGATATTGAACCATATAAGGTAAATGCTATCGACAGTAATGGTGCTGGCGACTTGTTTGCAGGAGCTTTTCTTGCAGCAATTACCAATGGAAGGAGTTACGCTGATGCAGGAAAGTTAGCTTCTTTAGCATCTTCTAAGGTAGTGACTCAATTTGGTCCAAGACTGGAATGGCATCAAGCCAAGGATATACTTCATCATTTGCAAATGCATTGATGGAATTGATCTCAATAGCAATTACTCTATTGAGATCTCTCTAATGCCTGAATCATTGAAAGGACCTGGAACTACCCTTCCATCTGAATCGATCAATTGAAGTCGGATGGTGTGACTCCCTTTCTCTAACCCCTCAATAATATAGGGCTGCCAAGAACTGAGGATAAATTCAGCCTGATCGATCTTTGCCCTTACCTTCATGCCATTTGGAGCGAGCTTGGCGTTGATTAGATAGAAGTCTAGTAACAGTTTGTCTTTCTTTGCAGAATACGATCCTTTTGGCCTGCTATAGATCAAATGAGGCGATTGAAGATCAAAGAGAATATTGTCTTCTCCAACTGCTATATTCTTAAAAATAAATGCCTCTGAACCTTTTACGCTTTCATGATAGGATCTTGATAAAAATGCCAGGATCACATTGTTTCCCTCCACAAGTTCTTTCTCAAAGGAGTCTGAATAGTGGGCTGAATATAGCCCATTGTTCAATATGAAATGGATATGCTGTCCTTTCTCAGAATTTTCTAATTGCTCTGATCTATCTCCTTCTGTTTGAACCCCCAGCTCAAAATTCTCTACCTCAAATCTAAATGCCTTACTGCCTCCTTGATCGATCTTTTCATTTGGCTCAATGAGTTTTAGTGAAGCCGATGGAAATTCTCTTTCAGCTTGAACAGCTCTTAAGCGTATACCTTCGTTTTCAATGACAGCTTCACTCTCCTCATCCGGCAGATGTAAAACCGGGGATGTTGTTGAAGATGAGTCAACTTCTTGCTTCGTTTCTGAACTTGGAGAAGTGCAAGAAGCAAAGGATAGAACTATGGTTAGAAAAAATAAAACTGAACTATTTCTCATTAAACTTCAATTCCAATAATACACACATCATCTAATTGCTCTAGATCTCCTTTCCACTTATTGAATTCTTTTTTGAGCTCTTCTCCTTGTTTATCTATGGGAATGTGTTGGATTCTCAAGATCAGCTCTTTCAAATTCTTGCTCTTCAATTTCTTGCCTTGTATTCC
>JAUIGQ010000053.1 GCA_030429925.1 Bacteroidia bacterium
CAGGCGCAAACCCTGGACGATATGGATCTGGAACGTGAAAGAGGAATAACCATCAAGAGTCACGCTATTCAAATGAATTATCAATTGGAAGGAAAGAACTATGTTCTAAACCTTATTGACACTCCGGGTCATGTGGATTTTTCATATGAGGTAAGTAGGTCGATCGCGGCTTGTGAGGGAGCTCTCCTTATTGTGGATGCCTCTCAGGGCATTCAAGCTCAAACCATCTCCAATCTTTATTTGGCCTTGGAACACGACCTAGAGATCATTCCGGTATTGAACAAGATCGACCTTCCCAGTGCAATGCCTGAAGAGGTTGAAGACCAGATCATAGATCTAATAGGTTGTGATAGAGAAGATATTTTAAGAGCAAGTGGTAAGACAGGGCAAGGAGTTGAAGAAGTGTTAGAGGCTATTGTTCATCGAGTGCCTGCCCCAAAAGGCGACCCGGATGCCCCGCTTCAAGCGTTGATCTTTGATTCAGTATTTGACTCTTACCGAGGAATACACGCTTACTTTAAGGTGGAAAACGGACAGATCCGTCAAGGCGAGAAAGTTAAGTTCGTCAATACCGGCAAACAATACGATGCAGACGAGATCGGCGTACTTCGCTTGAAGAAGGAACCTAGAAAAGTGATCAAAACCGGGGATGTGGGTTATATCATTTCCGGTATCAAAACAGCAAAGGAAGTAAAGGTTGGTGATACGCTAACTTCCTCTGAAAGACCTTGCTCTTCAGCTATTCAAGGGTTTGAGAATGTTAAACCAATGGTCTTCGCCGGAATCTATCCGGTTGATACAGATGAGTATGAAGAGTTGAGAGAGGCCATGGAAAAGCTTCAGTTAAATGATGCCTCCTTAACCTTTGAGCCAGAATCTTCTGCTGCATTGGGATTTGGATTCCGTTGTGGATTCCTGGGAATGCTGCATATGGAGATCATTCAGGAAAGGCTGGAGAGAGAATTCAATATGACGGTGATTACTACCGTACCCAATGTGTCTTACAAAGCTTATCTAGTAAAAACACCTGATGAAGAGATCTTGATCAATAACCCATCAGAATTACCGGAATCTACTTTGATGGATAGAGTTGAGGAGCCTTACATCAAAGCTCAGATCATTACCAAATCAGAGTATGTTGGTTCGGTAATGAATCTCTGCATAGATAAGAGGGGAGAACTTCAGAATCAAGTCTATCTGACAACTGACCGTGTTGAATTGACCTTTGACATGCCTTTGGCTGAGATCGTTTTTGATTTTTACGATAGATTGAAAACCATTTCCAGAGGTTACGCCAGCTTTGATTATCATCCGGTAGGTTACAGAGAGTCTAAGTTGGTAAAAATGGATATTCTTCTCAATGGAGATCAAGTGGATGCACTTTCTGCCTTGATACACAAAGACAAGGCCTTCGATCTGGGGAAGAAGATCTGTTTGAAGTTGAAAGAATTGCTTCCTCGACAACAATTTGATATTGCTATTCAAGCTGCACTTGGAGCCAAGATCATTGCCAGAGAAACGGTAAAGGCCTTGAGAAAAGACGTTACTGCCAAATGTTACGGTGGAGATATCACCCGTAAGCGAAAGCTTTTAGAGAAGCAGAAAGAAGGAAAGAAGAGAATGCGTCAGATCGGTAGCGTTGAAGTTCCTCAGAATGCTTTCTTGGCCGTGTTAAAGCTAGATGAATAATTCAAAGGTCAAATTTCAATAGTGATTTGAACACTGACATTTGCAATTTGATATCTAAACCGACTTCCACCCTTGTGCTTGAAGTTCCATTGCCTGTCCGCCTTTTCCAATCAATTGATTTCCCGAGGCAGCATCGGTGATATGTCCGATGATGGTGACATCTTCCATAGCCTTAGCTTTGTCATGGGCTTCAAGAGGAATGGTAAAGAGCAATTCATAGTCCTCTCCTCCGTTCAAAGCTGCAGTCAATGCTGAGAGGTTCAACTCTTCAAAGGCAGAAATCGTAGCAGGGTCAATGGGTATTTTGTCTTCATAGATCTGCACACCAACATTGGATGCCTTTGAAATGTGAAGTAGTTCTGAAGAAAGCCCGTCGCTAATGTCGATCATGGAAGTAGGGATCACCTCAGCCTTTTCCAGTAACTGAATAATATCTTTTCTTGCCTCAGGCTTTAATTGTCGCTCAAGGATGTAATCCTTTCCACTAAGGTCGGGTTGGATTTTTTCATTGCTTTCAAAAATATTCTTCTCCCTCTCCAAGATCTGCAGACCGGCGAAGGCTGCACCAAGGTCGCCACTCAAGCAGATCAGGTCGTTCTCCTTTGCGCCACTTCTTCTCACGATCTTCTTTTCCTCTTGCCTCCCAATAGCGGTGATGCTGATCACTAATCCACTCTGACTAGAGGTGGTATCTCCTCCGATAAGGTCTACGTTGTACAGTTCACAAGCCAACTTGATCCCTTCGTAAAACTCTTCCATTGCCTCTACTGAAAATCGATTGGATAGCCCCAATGAAACGGTGATCTGCTCCGGTTGAGCATTCATGGCGTAGATGTCAGATAAGTTAACGATCACAGCTTTGTAGCCCAGATGTTTTAGAGGAGTATACAACAGATCGAAATGAACTCCCTCTACAAGCATGTCCGTAGAAACTACGATGTCCTTTTTCCCTTTGGCAATAATTGCAGCATCATCCCCAACTCCTAAGATCGAATTTTCACGATTTAACAATACATTTGAAGTAAGGTGCTCTATCAATCCAAATTCCCCGAATTCTCCTAATGGGGTTGGCTCATTTTCATTTGTTCCTTCCATTTTGCAAAGCTAATCTATTTTAAAAGCATATAAGTTAACTGTTAGCTCAACAAATGAGAAGGGGTAGTTGTTAGCATGAATACTGTTTATTTAGATTAATTCTAAACTAAGATGGTTAACTTTGCAAAAAATCGACTGCAGATGATCAAGGTAAAAGATAGCGCCAGAGATAAGATTCATGAACTGCTTGATTCTGAAGGGAAAAGTCAGAGCAGCTATGTTCGTGTTGGCGTAAAGGGAGGAGGCTGCTCAGGGCTTATGTATAACCTTGAGTTCGACTCTGATTTGAATGAAGAAGATAAGCTAATTGAAGACAACCAAATTAAAGTAGTTGTTGATAAGAAGAGTGTTCTATACCTCGCCGGAACTGAATTGGACTATACCGGCGGACTGAATGGGAAGGGATTTACTTTCATCAATCCTAACGCCAGCAGAACTTGTGGTTGTGGAGAAAGCTTTTCAATTTAATAAAGAATAGAAGGATCAAAGAATGGCTTCAGAAGAAGAATTACTAGAAGAGATCACCAATAGCGAATACAAGTATGGATTCGTTACCAATATTGAGTCTGATAAAGCACCAAAAGGTCTTAGTGAAGATATCGTTCGCTTTATCTCAGCCAAAAAGAACGAACCGGAATGGCTATTGGAATACAGATTAAAGTCTTTGAAGATCTGGCAAGGGATGATCGAGCCTGAGTGGGCTCATCTGCAGTATCCAAAACCCGACTTCCAGGATCTTCATTATTATTCAGCCCCAAAACCCAAGAAGAAGCTAGATAGCTTGGATGAGGTAGATCCGGAGTTGATAGACACCTTCAATAAGTTAGGTATCTCACTTGAAGAGCAAAAAAGATTAACAGGGGTAGCTGTTGATGTAGTCATGGACAGTGTTTCTGTTAAGACCACATTCAAAGAGAAACTAGGGGAGCTAGGTATTATCTTCTGTTCCTTCAGTGAAGCAGTTCAAGAACATCCCGAGCTAGTTAAGAAATATCTGGGTACGGTTGTTCCTTCAGCAGACAACTTCTATGCAGCCTTAAATTCAGCAGTGTTCACAGATGGTTCATTCTGTTATATTCCAAAGGGAGTTAGATGCCCCATGGAGCTTTCAACTTATTTTAGAATAAATGAAGCGAAGACAGGTCAGTTCGAGAGAACCTTGGTGATTGCAGATGAGGATTCATATGTGAGCTATCTTGAAGGTTGCACTGCTCCAATGAGAGATGAGAATCAGTTGCATGCCGCAGTGGTGGAATTGATAGCTTTGGACAGAGCAGAGATCAAATACTCAACTATCCAGAATTGGTATCCCGGCAGCAAGGAAGGTAAGGGTGGGATCTACAATTTCGTTACTAAAAGAGGTCTTTGTATGGAAGATTCAAAGATCTCCTGGACACAAGTTGAAACAGGATCTGCAGTCACTTGGAAGTACCCTGGATGTATTCTTAAAGGAGATCGTTCTGTTGGTGAATTCTACTCTGTTGCAGTTACATCAAATCACCAACAAGCTGATACAGGCAGTAAAATGCTGCATATTGGAAAGAATACAAAGAGCACGATCATTTCAAAAGGTATTTCTGCCGGACAAGCCAATAACTCCTACAGAGGATTAGTAAAGATCAACAAGCACGCAACTAATAGTAGGAACTTTACACAATGCGACTCACTTCTAATGGGTAATAAATGCGGAGCTCATACTTTTCCTTACATAGAGATCGACAATAGTTCATCAAAGGTGGAACATGAAGCAACAACCTCAAAGATCGGTGAAGACCAGATCTTCTATTGCAAGCAAAGAGGCATGGATGAAGAAACAGCCATTAATTTGATCGTTAACGGATATTGCAAAGAAGTATTGAACCAGCTTCCTATGGAATTCGCAGTGGAAGCTCAAAAATTATTAGAGATCAGCCTTGAAGGTTCAGTAGGCTAAGAATCAAAAGAATTGTTTAACAGAAGTTGGGCTGAGCAGAGTCGAAGCCATATAGAAATAGAATTAGAAAGATGCTAAAAATCAAAAACTTACACGCCTCCATTGAAGATAATGAGATCTTAAAAGGGATCAATCTTGAAGTTAAACCCGGAGAGGTTCATGCGATCATGGGACCAAATGGTTCCGGGAAAAGTACCCTATCAAGTGTGTTGGCAGGAAGAGATGAATATGAGGTTACAGAAGGATCTGTTGAATTTTTAGGTCAAGATCTTTTGGATATGGAAGCAGAAGATAGGGCTAGAGCCGGTGTATTCTTAGCATTCCAGTATCCGGTAGAGATTCCGGGAGTTAGCAATATTAACTTTTTGAAAACCGCTATTAATGAGGCTAGAGAGAAAAAAGGATTGGAGCCGATGCCGGCCAAAGAGTTCTTATCAAGGGTGAAGGAAAAAGCAAAGTTGGTAGGATTGGAAGGAAAGTTTAACAACCGCTCTGTCAATGAAGGTTTCTCCGGTGGAGAAAAGAAGAGAAATGAGATCTTCCAAATGGCTATGCTTGAACCGAAGCTTGCTATACTTGACGAAACGGATAGCGGTTTGGATATAGATGCACTAAAGGTGGTGGCCGATGGTGTTAACAAGCTTAAATCACCTGATAATGCTACAATCGTCATTACACACTATCAAAGATTATTGGATTATATAATTCCCGATTATGTTCATGTTCTGTCCAATGGAAAAATTGTAAAGACAGGAGGAAAGGAGCTTGCTCTTGAGTTGGAGGAAAGAGGATACGATTGGATCAAAGAAGAAGCCGTTAACGCATAATTATGTTGGAAGCTACTGTAGAAATGAGTCAGAAAGATAAGTTCCTATCACACTTTGGAATGATCGATTTTTCTTTTGATAAATCGCCCTTCAAAGAAAAGAGAAAGGAAGCTGAAGATAGATTGTCAAACATGGAGTTTCCAACTTCCAAAACTGAGTATTGGAAGTATACCCGTGTGAACAAATTGATCAGACAAGAGTATATTTTAGGAGAGCAAGAGCTTTCTTCTGAGATCGACCTTGGTGTGCCAACAGAAAACTGTTTGGTTTTTATAAACGGGTACTATTCTGAAGAACTTAGCTGGACCAAGAGTGAAGAAGGGATAGATTTTATGCCACTATCTAAAGCTAAAGAAGGAAATCAACCGCTTGCAGATCGATTCGATCAACTCTCAAAGAAGGAAGAGATCTTTTCAACTATTAATTCTGCTTATCATCAAGACGGTGTCTTCTTTCACGCCAAGAAAGGAAAACTTGCAGAATCTGTGTATTATGTGATCAATATTTCCGCAGGAGAGAAGGCCATTTCTAATCCTAGGAATATGGTGATCATGGATGAAGGTTCATCAGCGAAAATGATCTTTAAGAACCTTTCGGCTAGTGAAGGATATTCCTTTACCAATCAACTCACCGAATACTTTGTTGGCAGAAACGCCAATTTGGAGGTCAATAAGATCGAAAGTGAAAGTGATGAAGCTTTCTTGATCTCCAATGACGAATGTCAGCAGGATGAAAGCAGTCAGTTCAAGATCAATACAATAAGTCTGAGTGGGGCATTGCTAAGAAATAATTTAAACATTGATCTGAATGGAAGTCATACCGAAACTTGGATGAATGGATTGAGTCTGTTGCACGGCAAACAACATGTAGATCATCATACCTTGATCCATCACAGAGAGCCGGATTGCGTATCTCATGAGTTGTACAAGACAATAGCCGACGATGCCTCAACAGGAGTGTTCAATGGAAAGGTCTATGTTCACCCCATCGCTCAGAAGACAAATGCCTATCAATCCAATGCCAATATGGTATTGACCGATGAAGCAGCTGTTTACTCAAAACCTGAATTGGAGATCTATGCAGATGATGTGAAATGTTCTCATGGATCTACAACAGGACAGCTAGACGAAGAAGCATTGTTCTATTTAAGGTCTAGAGGTATCGGACAGAAAAAAGCCATAGCAGTATTGTTGAATGCATTTCTTTCTGATCTAGTAGAGCATATTGGTGTTGAACATTTAAGAGAAGAAGTGCAGGCTGTAATTGATGAAAAGTACAGCGGAGTAAAATAATGCAAGAAGTATTGAAAAAAACCTTTGATGTAGAAGCGATCCGGAAAGACTTCCCAGTTCTTAGCCGAAAGGTGAATGGAAAAGAGCTGGTTTATCTTGACAATGGAGCTACTGCCCAAAAACCAAAGGTGGTGATCGATAGGATCCAACAATACTACAATCTGGAAAACGCCAATATTCACAGAGGCGTTCATACCCTAAGTCAGGAGGCTACCTCTGCCTATGAAGATTCCAGAAGGAAGATGAAGGAATTCATCAATGCAAGATTTTCGGAGGAGATCATATTTACGAGTGGAACAACCGGAGGAATCAATTTGGTTGCTTCTGCTTTCGGACAAACTCACATTCAAGAAGGAGATGAGATCTTGATCTCAACCATGGAACACCACTCGAATATTGTTCCCTGGCAAATGATCTGCGAGCAAAAAGGTGCCAATCTCAAGGTGATTCCCATCAATGACAAGGGAGAGATCCAGATGGAGGAATTTGAGACCCTTCTTACTGAAAGAACAAAGCTGCTATCCATTTCTCATATTAGCAATACTTTAGGTACGATCAATCCTGTGAAGGAGATGATCGCAAAGGCACATGAAAAGCATATTTCGGTTCTGGTGGACGGGGCACAGGCAGTTCCTCATATGAGATTGGATATGCAAGATCTGGATGTTGATCTTTATGTATTTAGTTTGCACAAAATGTTTGGTCCAACCGGAGTGGGAGTGCTCTATGGGAAGAAAGAACTTTTAGATTCCCTTCCTCCATATCAAGGTGGAGGAGATATGATCAAAACCGTGAGTTTTAAAAAAACTACTTACAATGATCTTCCCCATAAATTTGAAGCAGGAACTCCCAATATTGCCGATGGAATTGCCTGCGGAGCTTTGATCGACTATCTGGAAGAATTAGATTGGGCGGCAATTAGCCTACATGAGAAGGATCTTCTTTCTTATGCACATGAACAGCTTGCAGCTATTGAGGGATTAAGGTTTATAGGGGAAGCTGAGAGGAAAGCAAGCGTGATCTCTTTTGTAATAGAGGGAATCCATTCCTATGACCTTGGAGTATTGATCGATAAAATGGGTGTTGCAGTCAGAACGGGTCATCATTGTACCCAACCGCTAATGGATAGATTTGGGATCTTGGGAACGGTAAGAGCCTCCTTTGCATTTTATAATACAATGGAAGAAGTAGATCGATTAGTTGAAGCAGTTAAGAGAGCAAAAGGAATGTTGTTATGAGTATTCGAGAAAGACAAGAAGAGCTGATCGAAGAGTTTGCCATGTTCGATGACTGGATGGACAAATACGAGTATATCATTTCCTTGGGAAAGGAACTGCCATTGATTGATGAGTCAAAGAAGGAAGATGAAAAACTTATCAAAGGTTGTCAATCTAGGGTGTGGTTGAATGCTGAATTGAAAGAAGGGAAAGTATTCTTCACAGCAGATAGTGATGCCATCATTACCAAAGGAATCATTTCTTTGATGATCAGAGTGTTAAATGAAAGCAGTCCTGAAGAGATCATCAATGAAGAGTTGTATTTTATAGACAAGATCGGATTGAAAGAACACTTATCTCCAACACGTTCCAACGGATTAGTGAGCATGGTGAAACAAATGAAATTATATGCCTTGGCATTTCAAACCCAATTGAAGAATGGCTGATAAAAAAACAAGAGAAGTCGACCAAAAAGAGGTAGAGAATCAGGTTATAGATGTTCTGAAAACTATCTATGATCCTGAGATACCTGTCAATATCTATGAGTTGGGTTTGATCTATGAAGTGAATGTAGACGAAGGCTTTAATGTTCAGATCGACATGACCTTGACATCACCTAATTGTCCGGTTGCTGAGTCACTTCCGGCTGAAGTGGAAACTAAGGTCGCTGGCTTATGGTCTGTAAAAAGTGCCAAGGTTGAGATCTTCTGGGATCCACCTTGGGATAAGGAAATGATGTCAGAAGAAGCAAAATACGAATTGGGATTTCTTTGATCTAAAATGGCTGATGAGATCGTAAATAGGGTTGCCAATAGTGGCTTGATCACCATTGATCTGGAGGAATACTACCCTCAAGGAGAAAGAGTTCTATACGATCTAAAGGATAATCTGTGGCAAGGACTTGCCTTGAAAGAGAAAGACTTTAGGGCCTTTATCAAAGAGAATGACTGGAGCAAGTATGAAGGTAAGAATGTGGCCATTCATTGTTCAGTAGACGCGATCATTCCTTCTTGGGCTTATATTCTTTTAAGCACTGCCTTGAATCCATATGCAAACTTCGTTACTCAAGGTAGCCTGGAAGATCTGGAACTAGCGCTTTGGGAGAATGCTATATACAAGATAGACCCGGAGATTTATAAAGATTCCAGAATTGTGATCAAGGGCTGCAGCAACAGAGAAGTTCCCGCCTCGGCCTACCTAGCCTTAAGCAGAAAATTGCAACCCTTAGTAAAGTCTATGATGTTTGGTGAAGCTTGCTCAACTGTACCCTTGTATAAGCAGAAGAGGCAGGGTTAGAATGCCTTTAACTGCAGCCATACTCCTATATAGCTGCCTCTTAATTTTGTATCATAGTCCTTCGTTAATGAAGTCACTCCGTATTGGTAATTATATTCTGTACCGATCCATATAAACTCATTAATTCCATACCCAAATCGAAGTGCTGCCTCTGAACTCAAATTGATTTCGTTCAGATTATCAGCTTCATCAAAGCTGATCACCTTTGTTTCGTCCTGATGAAGATAGCCGCCTTCAGCATTCAATAAGTATTGCCCGATCAATCCTGCTCTCAAACCAATAAGGTATCTATTCCAATATTGATTGTAACCAAGAGTCAGTGGAATCTGAAGGTATTCCAGTCTATTCTCGTACTGATAGCTCAGCTTGGAATTTGAGCGATCAATAGAAGTTAAGGATGTAATGTTTTCCCTGATCAGCCATACCGGAATCCCATTCTGGTTAAAGTTAGCGTTGACCAGGGTATAGGTGGTATCATAAGTAGTGGTGGCTGTTTCGCTTTCTTGTTCTATATTATAATTGATCCTCTCCACCAGCTTAAAATACCTTGCTCCAATTCCCACTCTGAATTTACCTAGGTCCTTTAGAAAAAGTACTCCAAGCTGTTCCATTGAGTGTGTCTTTTCAGCTTTAGTTTTGATCTCCTTCAACTGACCTTCAAGTCCTGTTAGTTCTTTTGTTGCTGTAATTCCATATTTATATTGAAATTCAACATAAATAGGTTTTTGCTGAGGAATACCTTTGGGGTTAAAAGTTGAAAAGCTCGGTTCGGCTAGATCATGCTTGCTAAATAGATTTGCTGAAAGCAATGGCATTGGCACTAAGTCGAGATCCAATTCATCGTTAATAACTGAACTTCTTGTATTCAAGGGAGGTTCACCTTCCAAGGAATTAACAGTTGAAAGTATAGCTAGGTCAGATTCTTTATTAGCTTGCTCAACCTTTGGATTGATCTGAGAGTTTACAGATCTATCTGCCCAATTGTTCTCATTTAATTGTTTGCTTGCACCCGACTTCTTCTTGTCGGAAGTATTTGTGCTTTGTTCATCTGCAAGCTCAGTACTAATTACTTCTGAACTATTGTTTGGTTCTATTGCTGCTCTATTTTTAATGCTCTGCTTTGTAGCGGTATTACTGGATGCTTCTTCCGGACTTTCAATATTCTCTTCAGTTGGCTTTTTCGTTATTAGTTGAGTTTTTGAATCATATAATTCAGCAGTCTCAGGCTGTAGAATTGGGGCGTCTGTAATGCCAAAAGTTAGGAAGTGAATGAATAAAACGATGAAACCGTTTAAATACCATACCCAACCAAATTTTCTTTCTTTTTCTGTTGGAAGTTGGTCAACGATCTGATTCCAAATGTTCTCATCATATGGAAATTCAGAATGGACCCCTTCTTTGAATATTTCATCAATTTCTTCTTTTCTCATTGCTCTATGAGTTTATGGATCTGAATAATTTCTTCTTTCAATTTTATCCTTGCTTCTCTGAGATGCCACTTGGAAGTATTCTCTGACATATCAAGCAATTCTGCGATCTCTCTATGCTTATAACCATCAACAACATAAAGATTGAATACACTTTTTGTGAGAGGAGGTAGTTTATTAATTAGATCTCTTAAGTATTCTGAGTCTAACTTCTGCTCGCCAAGGTGTTCACTTTTACCATAACCATTATAGGGTCGATGGTCTTCAACATAGATCAAGTGCTCCCGATCTTTTTTATCCTTTCTGTACTCATCAATTAACTGATTTACGGCTATTCTCTTGATCCATGCGGGAAAAGCTTTTAGATCATCGATCTCATCTAAATTGTTCAAGATCTTCAGAAAGATATAGTTCAAGCTGGCACCTGCAGTTTCATAATCATTTTTATACCGGATGCAAATATTCATTAGGAAGGAGAAAACTTGCTTGTAAAGCTCATTTTGAGCAGAGCGCTTCTTCTTTCTACAACCTTCAATTAAGTTGTGATCTATTTGCATAATAACTGTCCTAGCTTAAGAAGAGGATCATTGTTTGATTACCTTCTTAACCACTGTTTCTTTCGAGTTGAAAACCCTAATTATGTATGTGCCTTTATTGATCGCGCTTAGATCGATCTCAGTTGTGGGACTTTGAATATTTCCCCTTGAGATTAGACTTCCTCTTAGATCATAGATCTCATAGCCAACCTTTTCATTGTTGGTATCAATATCAATTTTCAATTCTGAGCTGAACGGATTGGGGTAGAGGTTGAGTGTTGACTCTAATCCTTTAGGTTCCTCAATGCCTATAAATGACCCATCCAAAACCCTTAATACAAAACCACTGCTCTTTAGCAGATTTCCGGCAGAGTCTAAACCGAGACTATCGCATTTTTGCGACCAGCAACCTAGAGTTTGATCTGTAATGGTTAGGCAAACTTCATATTTTCCACTCTGCTGATAGTTGTGAATTGGTGTTCTTCCACTTGCGGTTCCGCCATCTCCAAAGTCCCAAACATATTGGTGGCTAGGTAATTTTGAAGAGGTGTTGATCAAGTAGAGGGTGTTCTTTTTCGTTGTATCAATAGCGATCTGATATTCCGCAACACAGGATCGTGAAATATTGATCGTAATCGTATCAAGAATAGTATCTGTGCAGTTTCTAGGATTGTTGTATACAATTTGGGTAACCACATATTGTCCGCTTTGAGCATATTCATGCACTGGGTTTTCTTGCAATGAACTATTGCCATCACCAAAATAATATTTGAAGCTTGTTGCAGAGATTGCGGTTGAGGTAAAGTAGGTTGAGTCGTTGATATGTTGATAGGTAAATCCGGCTTTGCAATCTGCCGGTCTGGTGATCAAGATAGAGTCGCAGAAGGTGTCAGAGCATCCGGTTGAATCATTCCAAACGGTTTGACAAACATTGTAAGTTCCACTTTGGGCATAAACATGCAAAGGGTCTGCTTGAGTACTGCTATCTCCATCTCCGAATGTATATAGGGTCCTTGTATAGTTAGCTGCAGTATTGGATATGTATAATGTGTCATTAGATGCTACATAATTAAAGGAAGCAACGCAAGGAGGTGGAATGTAAATTTCTATGGTATCACAGTAAGTGTCTGTGCAAGCCGTGTTGCTATCGCTAATGGTCTGGCATACCAAATAGGTTCCACTTTGCTGATATATATGGGTGGGATCTAACACATTACTTAACCCACTTCCATCTCCAAAATCATAGGTAACTGAAGTAAAGTTGATTGCTTGGTTCGTGATTCTAAGCGTATCAAAACTTGTTGTATGGACAAAATTTGCAGTACATGAAGGGGGAGGAATTACTGTGCTAACATTAACTGAATCAAAATAGGTTGCAATACAATTAGTAAGGGAGTCAGTTACGGTCAGGGTCACTTGATAAGTGCCGTTTGAGGTATATCTGTGGAAGGCAGTCAAGCTGTTATAACTCATATTCCCATCACCAAAATCCCAACTAATGAAGGATTGTATGGAGGCATTTGTACTTCCAGTAAAAGTAACGAAGCCTCCAACATTTTGAGTATAGGTAAAACTAGCTGCACAAGCAGGAACGGTAACATAATAAGAAGTTGAGTCGAAACAGGTATTTAAGCTATCGAACAAGGACAAGTAAACTATATAAGTACCGGCTTGATTGTAGGTGTGGGTTGGACTTACCTGAGTAGATGAATTTCCATCAGCAAACCACCAATGGTAGTTGGCGATCATGCCTGGTGGATAGGTAGATAAATTCGTGAAATTTACAGTATAGCCATTTGCCGAAAAGCTGTAATCAGCCGTGCATTGCGACTTTAAGTTCAGAGAGACTAGGGCCAGAAGGCCGAAGAGAAATAGATGGATCTTTTTCATCATTATCATGACGATATAAATGATAGAATAGTTGGAAAATCAAGGAGGGGGTGCAGAACGCGATCCCCCTCACTTACTAACCAAATTTAATGCTTTAATTAGTTGTTTTACTAATCTGAAGCTTATCTAAGATCAGCCTCTATTGCTTGACAATTTTTTGGGTATATAGTTCTGAACCACTATTTATTCGCACTATATATACTCCTTTCTCAAGCTCACTTAGATCCAATACACTTTTTTGAGAATTGGAAACAGAACTTGTTTCAAGAACAACCTTTCCGCTAAGATCAAAGAGTTGAATTCTTTCAACGCTTTCTAAAGAGCTTAGGTCAATAGAAATAAGGTCCTCTGCAGGATTAGGATAAATGCTGATCACATTGTTTAGGTCCTCTTCATCTAAAGAAGTTACAACAGGATCCATTACTCTTAGGCCAAATGCATTAGCTTTAAGTCTGCCAAGACTATCCATCCCAACAGAATCACAAAAAGTGGAAGTACAATTCTGTATTGAATCTATGATTGTTAAGCAAACCTGATAGGAGCCGAAATTTGAATAGGTATGAGTTGGATTTCTAACATTTGCTGTATTTCCATCTCCAAAAGACCAATAATAATTATGTGTGCTCAAGTTAGATGAAGTGTTAGTTAGAACAACTCCAAATGCTGCGTTAGAATCAACACCAATTGTATAAGATGCCGAGCAATTTGAAACAGGAACTGTTACATAATAGGAAGTTGAATCAAAGCAAGTGTTCAAGCTGTCAAACATTGACAAATAAACAATATAGGTTCCAGCTTGGGTGTAAGTATGTGTTGGGCTAACCAATCTAGAAGAATTTCCATCTCCATACCACCAATGGTAATCGATGAGCATTCCAGGAGGGTAAGTAGAAAGATTGGTAAAGTTGACAGTGTAGTTATTTACACTATGGCTATAATCTGCCGTACATTGAGCATTCACTCCTGTAGCGGATAGTAAGATTATAGAGAATAGAAATAAGTAGATCTTTTTCATGATTATTTTTATTTATTCCAATGCATTATTGCATTTGGTTGAAGAACGAAGCATTCCTTCCAATAGTTGGGTAGGGGGTATAAGATTTCTTTAAAAAATCTTTAAAGTTATAATTAGAATGAGGGGTTGAGTGGACAAGAAATAAGTCTAGGCGCTAGCCTTGGAGCTCTTTTCCTTCTTAGTGTCTTTCAGTAAGGTCTCAGCAGCCGCGGCTATGGCAGCTGCATCATAATTGCATTCTGCGTATAGCTGGTCTTGTGAACCATGTTCAATTACCTTATCAGGAATGCCCAGTCTTTTGACATCAGCTTGATAACCATTTTCTGACATGAACTCCAATACCGCACTGCCCATTCCACCAATGATACAGCCGTCTTCAACGGTTATGATCTTGTCGAACTTAGAGAAGACCTCATGTAACATGAGCTCGTCCAAAGGCTTAGCAAATCTCATATCGTAAAGAGCTGCACTGATGTCCTTTTCTTTCAGATCTTCAATTGCCTTTAATGCATAGTTTCCTATGTGACCAATAGAGAGAATAGCTACATCACTTCCCGACTTCACCTTTCTTCCCGTACCGATCTTGATCTTTTTCAATGGGGTTTTCCATTCAGGCATTACACCTTGTCCTCTCGGGTACCTGATAACGAAAGGCCCGTGCTCCTCTGACTGAGCTGTATACATTAAGTCTCTAAGCTCTTGTTCATTCATTGGGGCAGAAATGATCATATGAGGGATACATCTCATATAGGCAATATCATAAGCACCGTGGTGAGTAGGTCCATCAGCTCCGGCAACTCCCGCCCTATCCAGACAAAAGATCACATTCAATTTTTGAATGGCTACATCATGGATCACCTGATCATAGGCCCTTTGCATGAAAGATGAATAGATATTGCAAAATGGAATAAGTCCTGTTGTTGCAAGTCCTGCTGAGAATGTCACAGCATGCTGTTCTGCAATACCAACGTCAAAGGCTCTGTCAGGCATTGCTTTCATCATAATGTTCAATGAACTTCCCGAAGGCATGGCAGGGGTAATTCCCACAACTTTTTCATTCTTTTCGGCCAACTCAACAATAGTATGTCCAAATACATCTTGGTATTTTGGAGGTTGAGGATCTTTTGGAGTAACCTTAATGATCTCTCCTGTTTCTTTGTTGAATAATCCCGGAGCATGCCATTTAGTTTGGTCTTGCTCGGCAAGCTCATACCCTTTTCCTTTTACGGTTAGAATATGCAGGATCTTTGGACCGGGTATCTCTTTCAGGTCTTTAAGAACTTCTACCAAATGAGTAACATCATGACCATCAATTGGACCGAAGTATCTAAAGTTCAAAGACTCAAAAAGGTTGCTCTGTTTCAACATGGTACTCTTGATGCCATGCTCTATCTTCTGAACAATGGCCTGCGCATTGGGGCCGAACTTGGAAACCTTACCTAAGAGTGTCCAGATCTCATCTTTAACCTTATTGTAGGTTGGAGAGGTGGTTATGTCTGTTAAATATTCTTTTAAAGCACCAACATTTGGATCAATTGACATGCAGTTGTCGTTCAGCACAACCAATAGGTTTGAATCTTCAACTCCCCCATGGTTCAAGCCCTCGAAGGCCAAGCCTGCAGTCATTGCTCCATCGCCGATAACGGCAATGTGTTGTCGGTTTTTCTGGCCTTGCATGCGCGATCCAACAGCCATTCCCAATGCTGCGGAAATGGAAGTGGATGAATGTCCTACACCAAAGGTGTCATATTCACTTTCGCTTCTTTTTGGGAAACCACTTATTCCCTTGTATTTTCTGTTCGTATGAAAGATATCCCTTCTACCGGTTAGGATCTTATGTCCGTATGCTTGATGTCCAACATCCCATACCAACTGATCATAAGGGGTGTTGAATACATAGTGAAGGGCAACTGTTAGTTCAACAACACCTAAACTAGCGCCAAAGTGACCGCCTTTTACGGAGACAATATCAATAATAAAATCTCTTAACTCTTTTGATAGTTGAGGTAATTGAGCAATATCGATCTCTCTTCTAAGGTCTTCTGGAACCCTGATCTTCTCTAGTAATTCTCCGGCTTTAAAATCCAT
>JAUIGQ010000182.1 GCA_030429925.1 Bacteroidia bacterium
TGGGTTTTGCCTTGATCATTCTTGGCTCGCTGTTATCAGCAGGAAATAAGAAGATCATCTCCAAGAACAGGTCTCCGGTGAACATCAACTTTGAAGATAATAAGAATGCCAATCAGGAGAATGTGATGTTGATGAGAGGAGATACCGTTCTCATGGACCCATACTATGTCACATATTCACAGAGAAGATTTGAAGATCCTTATGTCTATTATGATATGGACTATCTAAAGGTCAATTCAAAGGGGAAGTATGAAAAGCAGTTCTCTTTGAATCCATTTGTTCAATTGAACGACCAAATGGGGAATGTTCCTGAACCATCAACTAAACATTTTTGGGATCAGGATATCTTCACCCATATTACTTATGCTGATCTCGACAACTTAGACTCTGCTAGTCAGAATAGCTATGGGGAGGCAGACACCCTCAAGCTTCAGCTGGGAGATTCTATCTTCAGCAGTAATTCAGTGATCATCATTGAGAAGTTTCATAGACAGGTCAACAAAGATAGTTTGCAATTAACCGAAGAGGACATTGCTTTAGGACTAAAGATCACAGCGAGGAATCTGAAGAACGAAAGACATATAGCCACACCAATCATGGTGATAAGGGGGAATAGAGTATTTGGCATAGAAGACGAGGTGGAAGAGTTTGGTATCAAGTTCAATTTCATCGGTATAGATCCGGATTCTGAAAAACTTACGATATTGTTGAGCGAAAAGAACGCCAATGCAGGAGACTTTGTGATCATGCAAGCCATCGTTTTCCCATACATCAATGTTTTGTGGATCGGTTGTATAGTTATGGTTATTGGAAGTTTGCTAGCGGTGGTGCAAAGGATCAGAACTCAAAAAACTGAAGCATGAATGTAAAAGATCATATTGCCAGGATCACTTTAGTTGGAGCCGGAAACGCAGGCCACAAGTTTGGTGTCGCATTTCGACAAGCAGGATATTTGATCCATGAGATCTACTCTCGCACTGAGGAGTCTGCAATTAAATTGAGCAATCGACTGAATTGCAACTATACTACTCAACTGAGCGATCTTGACCCCGGAGCAGACCTATACGTTTTAGCTGTGAATGACGATGTTTTACCTTCCGTGCTTGACAGCTTTCCGTTCAAGGACAAACTTATTGTTCATACTTCAGGTGCAACACCTATTGATGTCTTCTCAGACAGGGGCTTTTCTGATTACGGCATCTTCTACCCCGTTCAATCCTTTTCCAAGGAAGATACTGAAAGCCTAGCACCAATACCCATCTGTGTTGAAGCTAAAAAAGAAGAGAATACTCAACTTTTAATGAGCTTTGGCAGATCACTGAGTATGAAGGTCTACATTCTTGATTCAGAAAAAAGAAAGACCTTGCACGTAGCGGCTGTATTCGCAAATAACTTTAGTAATCATATGTATGCGATTGCTGAAGAATTGCTGTCAGAAGACGGTATCGACTTTGAAATCATTCGACCATTGATCCAAACCACTGCAAGTAAGATCAAAAACAAGCAGCCTAAGAATATTCAAACAGGACCCGCTGTAAGAAATGACCAAAAAGTCATTAAGAGACATCTAGAGTTTCTAAAGGACCACCCCAATTATCAGAAGTTATACGAAGAAGTAACTAACAGCATTATAGCCAAACAAAAGAGCAATGGATAATCTGCAAGCAAAATTAAAAGACATTACCACTTTTATTTTTGACGTGGATGGTGTGCTCACAGATGGTTCTGTTATCACTCTTCCAGATGGCGATCAAGTTAGGCGAATGAACATCAAGGATGGCTATGCTCTGCAACATGCAGTAAAGAAAGGCTATCATATCATTATCATAAGTGGGGGGACTTCTGAAAGTGTTAGATTGCGACTGAACGGATTGGGCATTACCGACGTCTATCTTGGAGCAAAGAATAAAGTTGCTATCTATGAAGAGGTAAGCAAAAAGTACGATCTTGACTTTAATCAGATCCTCTATATGGGCGATGACATTCCAGATTATCAGCTTATGAAAAAGGCCGGCTTTGCAGCTTGTCCTAAAGATGCAGCTGCTGAGATCAAATCAATTTGTCATTACATCTCTCCGTATAAGGGAGGCGAAGGATGTGTTCGAGAGCTGATTGAGCATGTCTTGAAGCTCAAAGGACATTGGTTCGATCAGGATAGTCATGAATGGTAAACGGAAGTGAGAAGTTTAAAGTAAAGAGTTTAGAATTGTTGATTTCTAGAGTTTTAAAAAAAGTTATTCCATTAATTGGTATTGTTGCATTATTAGTTGCCTGCGCTAATGATAGTGCAGAACAAAAAGAATTGATCCAAAAGATCGACTTTGCCACCTATCAGCAGTATATCTATACTGCAAAGTCAGAGGAAGAAGTAAGAAAGATAGACAGCATGATCTTCCAAGAGATCAAAACAACTAGTTTGAACAGATACCTTCCTCCCATCTCTGCCAAGGACAAGAATAACCGTATGGTAAGAGTGGACAGTCTGATTTCCGGACCTACCATGATTGTGATGTATTCTCCCTTCAGCGGCTGGAGTTCAGTTGACCTGGCCGAAGAGCTTCCAAGAGCATTGAATGGTATTCCAAATCCTCCAAATGTTATCTGCCTTTTTCTTAACGAACCGGACAGACCGGAGGTTCAGCTTCCACAAGATTTCTACAAGATCACACTAGAGCAAATGTCTTTCATCTATCCGAACTTTTTCGTCATAGAGCCGGGAGAAGCTCAAAAGCTAAATATGTATGCTTTGCCCTCCAGATATTATACAGATAGTGAAGGAAAGCTAATGAAATTAGAGCATGGAGCTGTTTCCGTTGACCGTTTGAAGAAGGAGATTAAAACATTTCTTCAACTCTAAAATTGAAAAAGTAAAAAAAAGAATAATTAACAAATAATAAAGAAGAAGTGGAAAAAGTGGTGAAATTGATATATATGCATTTTAAGAAGAGATAAGTAGAAAATATGTTTTTGGTTA
>JAUIGQ010000054.1 GCA_030429925.1 Bacteroidia bacterium
AGATGATGAAAGTGTGTGGATCAAAGCCAATGCCGGTGAGGTATGGCACGACTTCGTAATCTATTGCATTGAGAGGGGATTTGCAGGAATTGAAAACCTCTCTTTGATACCGGGAAAGGTTGGCGCCAGTCCCATGCAAAATATTGGGGCCTACGGAGTAGAAGTAAAAGATGTGATCACCAACGTAGAAGCAGTTGAATTGGGAAGCGGGGAAGTGAAGAATTTCAGCAATGAAGAATGTGAGTTCGATTATCGCTCTTCTGTTTTCAAGACTTCTCTAAAAGGAAAATACTTCATTACCTCTGTAAGTTTCAAGCTCAACAAGAAACCTCAGTTCAGAACTTCCTATGGCGCCATTCAGCAGCAACTAGAAAAAATGGGAATTGACGAGAACGAATTAAGCATAAGGTCGATCTCAAATGCGGTGATCGCCATTAGGCAAAGCAAGCTTCCCGACCCTGCTGAGATCGGCAACTCCGGTAGCTTTTTCAAGAACCCTATTGTTGATTCTAAGATACACGAAAACTTAAAGGCTCAATACTCGGAAATGCCGGCCTATACGGTGAGTAAGGAAATGGTCAAATTAGCTGCGGGCTGGTTGATCGAGCAAGCAGGTTGGAAAGGATATAGAGAAGGAGATTTTGGAGTGCACGACAAACAAGCCCTTGTATTGGTAAATCATGGAAATGCAACTGGAGAGGAGATCTTTCAGCTTTCAGAAAGGATCATTCAATCAGTGAAAGAAAAGTTTGGAGTGGAGCTGGAGAGGGAAGTGAATATAGTTGGGAGTGCCTAAAGTGCGCTTAAGTGGGAAGTTTAAAAGGTTAAAAGGGTTGCGGGTGCGAATCTGGGATCTAGGAACTGGGAACTGGCCCTTCGGCTCTGCTCAGGGTGACAGAACTGGGAACTGGGAACTGGGAACTGGGAACTGGGAACTGGGAACTGGGAACTGGGAACTGGGAACTGGGAACTGGGAACTGGGAACTGGGAACTGGGAACTGGGAACTGGGAACTGGGAACTGGGTATTAGCAAATTTCTGATTTCTGCCTCTCTGACCTCTGTGGATCTTTAAGCTTCTCCTTGCCTTCGCGAAGCCGCTGCGGCGAAGCAAGGTGTGAAACTCAGTGAAACAAAATCCCTAGACTCAAGATTCTTGAATCTATAGAGTGTTATTCAGCAGCTTCCCGCTATCGATCAACTGATGGACTCCTTCTGTTCTTCTGGCTAAATCCATCAACTCTTGATGGTGAGGGTGATGACAATCAGAGCCAAGAAATCTCACCAAACCTTCTTTCACCATTCGCTCGGCAATCTTCTGGGTTTCCGGAGAATAATGTCCGATCAATGAAAGCATATTCAATTGAAGGTATATTCCTTGATCGTGAAGATCTCTATACTTTTCGAAATCATTATACCAAAACCCGTATCTCTCAGGATGTGCTAATACCGGTTTATAACCATGAGTTTGCAGATCGAATAGAACGCTCTTGAAGTTAGGGGGCTCTGAGATGAAAGGCAGTTCAAAAAGCACATAATTATCGCCAAAGGTCAAAAGATTCTTATCTGAGATCAGTTTTTCAAAGGCTTCATCTAAATAATACTCTGCAGCCGCTTCTATCTGCATATTTATGCCCTCTTGTTTGAGTCGATCTTTCACTTTCTCCAGTCCGGGCAAGATTGTTTCAGGAGTATTCTTATAGAAGTCGCTCATCACATGAGGAGTAGTCACCAGTTTTCGGTATCCCAGTTCTGAAAAGCGACGGATCATTTGAAGACTGTCTTCAACCTCTCTTGCTCCATCATCTATTCCGGGTATCAAGTGAGAATGCATATCCACTTCCAATCGACCAAGATTAGCCGGAGGTAAGTTAGGTTTGGAGCGAAAAAGATTCTTCAATCTATTTAGCATGCCTCGAAGTTAAGAGAATTAAACAGTTTTGAACCAATCTACAGTTCTTTGGAGTCCTTCCTTAAGCCCAACAGTTGGAGAGTATGCCAGCAGTTTCTTTGCTTTAGAAATATCTGCTTGAGAGTGAGGTATATCTCCTGGTCTTTCATCTCTGTGGACGGGAGCAATATCTACTTCCAAGATCTCTTTCAGAAAATCAAAGAGATCTTTCAGCGAATAGCGTTCACCAACAGCAACATTGTAGACCTCTCCTTTGGCAGACTCCTTGGAACTAAAAAGTGCCAGCACATTTGCAAGGACGGCATTCTCAACATAGGTGAAATCTCTACTCTGCTCTCCACTTCCATTGATAAAGGGAGCTTGTTCCCTTAAGAGGGCTTCAATAAAGAGTGGGATTACAGCAGCATAAGGGCCCCTTGGACTTTGTCTCGGGCCGAAAATATTGAAATACCTCAAACCTATCAGCTCCTGCCCATAGTTAGCATAAGCTACCTTGGCATAAAGCTCATCCGTTAATTTGCTAACCGCATATGAGTTAAGCGCCTCTCCTATCTTCTCTTCTTTCTTTGGAAGTTCCTCGCTATCTCCATAGACGGAAGATGAGGAAGCATAGACTACTCTTTTAATATCATACTCTCTCGCAAGAGTGATCATATTTAAAAAGCCAGTAACATTTGCTTTGTTGGTTGCGATAGGATCCTTGATAGATCGAGTAACTGAACCAAGTGCAGCTTGATGGCTTAAATAGTCCATCCCCTCTAATGCCTTTCTACAATCAGCTTCATTACTAATATCTCCCTCCAAGAATTCATAATTGTCAAACTGGAGGAAATCATCAACATTCCTTTTGAATCCATTGGATAGATTATCCAGCACCCTTACCTTCTTAGCACCATTCTTAAGAAGGAACTCAACAAGATTAGAGCCTACAAAACCAGCTCCACCTGTAACCAGAAAGCTGTATTGAGAAATTTGTTCTTTGATCTTTGGGTCTAGTTGCATTTAGCGCGAATGATACTGTTCTTGATAATACTTCTGATAATCACCTGAAGTGACATTCTGCAACCAATCGTCGTTTTCCAGATACCAATCGACTGTTTTTGCCAGGCCTTCTTCAAAGGTGATGGATGGTTCCCATCCCAGTTCATTAGCCAGTTTTGAAGCGTCGATTGCATAACGCATATCATGGCCTTGTCTGTCTTTAACGAAGGTGATCAACTCTTCTGATTCTCCTTCTTTTCTTTCCAGCCTATCATCCATGATCTTGCAAAGCATTCTGATCAATTTAATATTCTGCCATTCATTGTTTCCGCCAATATTATAAGTCTCACCTAATTCACCTTTGTGAAAGATCCTATCAATAGCAGAGGCATGATCTTCAACCCATAACCAATCTCTGACATTATCTCCTTTTCCATAGACGGGAAGAGCTTTTTTATGACGGATATTATTGATAAACAAAGGGATCAGTTTCTCCGGGAACTGATGTGAACCGTAATTGTTGGAACAATTAGAGATCACTACTGGCAAGCCATAGGTATGGTAATATGCTCTAACGAAATGGTCAGATGAAGCTTTGGAAGCTGAATATGGACTTCTAGGGTCATAAGAGGTTTCTTCAGTGAAATATCCACTTTCACCTAAGGAGCCATAGACCTCATCAGTTGAAATGTGATAGAAGAGCTTCCCTTCCATATTATCCTTCCAGAATTCTTTTGCCGTATTCAATAAATTAGCTGTTCCCAAGACATTGGTTTCAATAAATGCCAATGGATCGCTGATCGATCTGTCAACATGAGACTCTGCAGCCAAATGAATTACTGAGTCGATCTGAAAATCAGCAAAAACTTTTCTCAGTGCTTCAGCATCATTGATATCCGCCTTAACGAATTCATAATTCTCCTCAGATTCAATATCTCTAAGGTTCTCAAGATTTCCTGCATAGGTTAGAGCATCCAAATTGATGATCTTATAATCAGGATAATTCTTGACAAACCTTCTGACCAAATGAGATCCAATGAATCCCGCTCCTCCTGTTATTAAAATGGTTTTACTCATAGAACTAGAGACTCAAATAATCTAAATTCTTGATCTTAGATTTGAAACTCCCTTTAACATCAAAGAAAACGGAAGAATCATGACAAATAGATTTGAAATAATCTTCGTCCAATTGCATGAATTCATTATGATTTACGGCTAAGAGAATTGCATCATAGTCATCGCCGATCTCATCTACCAAGTTGAATCCGTAATGTGCCTTCAATTCGTCTGAAGAAGCATGAGGATCAGTAACATCAACTGTCAATCCAAAGGCTTTTAGTTCATTGATCACATCAACCACTTTGGAATTTCTAATATCGCTCACATTCTCTTTAAAAGTTGCTCCCATAACGAGTACACGAGCCCCTTCACTATTCTTTTTCATAGCAACGATCTTCTTAACGATCAACTTAGCGATATAAGCTCCCATACCGTCGTTAACAGAACGGCCCGAAAGAATGATCTGTGCATGATAACCAAACTCTTTGGCTTTGAAAGTAAGATAATATGGGTCTACACCAATACAGTGACCTCCAACCAGACCGGGAGTAAAGGGCAAGAAGTTCCATTTAGTTCCGGCTGCTTCAAGTACATCGTAGGTATTGATATTCATCTTGTTGAAGATAATTGAGAGTTCATTGATCAATGCAATATTCACATCCCTTTGAGTGTTCTCAATCACTTTAGCTGCCTCTGCTACTTTGATGGTAGCTGCTCTATGCACTCCTGCACTTACAACTAGCTCATATACTTGAGCAATGTTTTCCAATGCCTCAGCATCACTTCCGGCAGCAACCTTTACTACATTGGTCAAGGTATGCTTGGAATCTCCCGGATTGATCCTCTCAGGTGAATAGCCGATCTTAAAATCATCTCCTAATTTTAATCCACTCAATTTCTCTATTACTGGCAGACAATCTTCTTCAGTACAACCCGGATAAACAGTAGATTCAAAAACCACATAGTCTCCCTTTTTCAAGACCTTTCCAACTGTCTGAGATGCTGACAGCAATGGTTTAAGATCCGGAAGATTATGTTGATCAATAGGAGTTGGTACCGCTACAATATAGAAATTTGCGTCTTTGAGATCATCAATGTTAGCAGTAAAAAGAATATCAGTATTCTCAAAATCCTCACTAGTCAGCTCTTCACTCGGGTCAACCCCGTTCTTCATCATTTCAACTCTTGATTCACTGATGTCAAAGCCGATCACTGACACTTTTTTAGCTAGTTCGAGGGCAATTGGCAATCCAACATATCCCAAACCAATTACTCCAATCTTTTTCTCTTTGTTCTTAATGGCGTTATACATCTCTCCCATTCTATAACTTTTTTACTTTTCCGTTACTTAATTGATATTTTTCATTTGATTCAGGACAAATTGCTTGACCCTCTTCATCGAATTCCAATCTATGTCCATACTCACTCATCCATCCAATCTGTTTAGCAGGATTTCCTACTACAAGTGCATAGTCAGGGACTTCTTTTGTCACCACAGCACCAGCACCAATAAAGGCATACTTACCTATATCATGCCCACAAACAATGGTAGCATTTGCTCCTATTGAAGCGCCCTTTTTTACAAGAGTTCTCTCGTACTGATCTCTTCTTATAACAGCCGATCTAGGGTTGGTTACATTAGTAAAGACCATTGAAGGACCGAGGAAAACTTCGTCCTCGCAAATAACTCCAGTGTAGATAGAAACATTGTTTTGGACTTTCACAACATTTCCTAATTTAACCTCAGGCGAGATCACTACATTTTGTCCGATGTTGCAGTTTTCACCTATTTCAGCATCTTTCATAATATGTGAAAAGTGCCAAATCTTGGTCCCTTTGCCAATTTTGGTAGGCATATCTACCACTGCAGTCTCATGTGCAAAATATTCCAGGCTCATTATTTCTTAATATACTTGGTAAAATCGTTATGCTCCATTTTATATAGCTCTTCTTCCGACAAGGACTTAAAATACTCATAAGTGATTTTTAACCCCTCAGCTCTATTGACCTTTGGCTCCCACGACAATAACTCTTTTGCCTTTTTAATATCAGGTCTTCTCTGCATCGGATCGTCTTTAGGAAGTTCCTTGAAGATGATCTTTTGATCAGTGCCGGTAAGCTTTATGATCTCTTCCGCAAAGTCAAGAATTGAAATTTCGTCGGGATTTCCAATATTAACTGGATAAGGATAATCAGCATGCAGCAGACTATAGATCCCTTCAATTAGATCATCTACATAACAAAAAGAGCGAGTTTGACTTCCATCTCCAAAAACAGTAAGATCTTCCCCTCTCAATGCCTGACCTATAAAGGCGGGTAATACTCTCCCGTCGTTCAGTCGCATTCTAGGACCGTAGGTATTGAAGATCCTTACAATTGCTATGTCTAACCCATGGTAAGTATGGTAGGCCATGGTAATCGCCTCTTGAAACCTCTTTGCTTCATCATAAACTCCTCTTGGACCAATGGGATTCACATTTCCCCAATATTCTTCTGACTGAGGATGCTGAAGTGGATCACCATATACTTCTGAGGTAGACGCCACTAATATTTTTGCCTTCTTTGCTTTTGCTAGTCCCAAAAGATTGTGCGTTCCCAATGAGCTCACTTTGAGTGTTTGAATCGGGATCTTCAAATAGTCAATTGGACTAGCAGGGGATGCAAAATGCAATATATAATCAAGATCCCCTGAGACATGAACGTAATTGGAAACATCTTGATGAAAAAACTCAAAATTCTCTAGTGGGAAAAGGTGTTCTAGGTTCTTAATACTGCCGGTAATAAGATTATCCATAGCCACCACCTGATGACCTTCCTTGATGAAGCGATCACACAAATGAGAGCCTAAGAATCCTGCGGCACCGGTGATAAGAACTCTACTCATTTCTTTGCTGAGATCTTTTGTCGTCCTATACTTATATAATCAAATCCCTCTTTCTCCATAAAGGCTAGATCATAGAGATTCCTTCCATCGAAAATGACCTTATTTTTCAATTCAGCACCTACTTTTTTAAAGTCTGGGTGCCTGAACACTGACCATTCAGTAGCGATCACCAGCATATCAGCTCCCTTGCATGCATCATAAGCATTCATTGCAAAGCGGATCTTGTCGCCGATCTTTTCCTGAACATTCGACATTGCTTCAGGGTCATATGCAGTGATCTGAGCACCCGCATTGAGCAACTCTTCAATCACATAAAGGGCCGGCGCTTCTCTAATGTCATCAGTATCCGGCTTGAAGGCCAACCCCCAAAGAGCAACCTTCTTTCCTTTGATGTCTCCACCAAAGTACTCCATGATCTTGGGCAACAAGATGGTCTTCTGAACCTGATTCACATCCATCACAGATCTGAGGATCTTAAAATCATATCCTTCTTCCTTCCCTGATTTAGCTAAAGCTTGAACATCCTTTGGAAAGCAACTTCCTCCATATCCTAAACCAGGAAAGAGGAACCTCTTCCCTATTCTAGTATCTGACCCAATTCCAGCTCTTACCTTATCAACGTCAGCTCCCACCTTCTCACAAAAATTGGCGATCTCGTTCATGAAAGTGATCTTCGTGGCCAAAAAGGCATTTGCAGCATACTTGGTAAGCTCTGCAGATTTCTCATCCATAAATATTATAGGATTTCCTTGTCGCACGTAGGGCTTGTACAATTCTTCCAGAATATCTCTCGCCTTGTCTGATGAAGTTCCGATCACCACTCTATCCGGCTTAAGAAAGTCATCTACCGCAAAACCCTCTCTCAGGAACTCAGGATTGGAAACAATGTCAAAATCAACCTTGGCATTCTTTGCAACTGCTTCATGAACTTTCTCTGCTGTGCCAACTGGAACAGTGCTCTTATCAATAATGATCTTATAATCTTCAATGATCTTTCCCAACTGTTCAGCTACGCCCAGCACATAAGAAAGATCAGCTGATCCATCTTCATCCGGAGGTGTAGGCAGAGCAAGGAAGATGATCAATGCATCCTTAACAGCCTCCTCCATATTGGTGGTAAAACTCAATCTATTTTGCTTGATGTTCCTTTCAAATAGAACATCCAAATGTGGTTCATAGATGGGAACGATCCCATTCTTCATCTTACGAACCTTATCTGCATCTATATCAACACAAACAACATCGTTGCCTGTTTCAGCTAAGCAGGTACCTGTAACTAGTCCAACATATCCCGTACCTATTACTGCTATCTTCATTTATTATTCTTTACAAATTCTTTAATACTGGCAACTATATACTCTAATTGCTCTTGGTCTAGCTCAGTATGCATTGGAAGAGAAAGCACACTCTTGGCAAGGCCTTCAGCAATCGGAAAGGCACCGTCTTCATACCTCACATCTCTGAATGCTTTTTGTTGGTGCAATGGAACAGGATAATAGATCATGGCCGGGATACCTCTTTCACTTAGAAAGGATTGCAAAGCTGCTCTATCTATCCCGTCTAAGGTCATTGTGTACTGATGAAACACATGCTCAGAATTCTCTAATCGTTTCGGAGTTTTTATTCCCTCAACATCAGCCAATTCTTTGTCGTAATAATCTGCCGCCGCTCTTCTGGCTGCACTATATTCATCCAACCTTTTCAATTTAACACTTAGAACTGCAGCTTGCATGCTATCTAATCTAGAGTTCACTCCGATCTCATCGTGATAATAACGCACTTTCATTCCATGGTTAACGATCATTCTAGCTTTTTCAGCCAAGGCATCATCATTGGTGAACAATGCACCTCCATCTCCATAACAACCTAAGTTCTTGGAAGGGAAAAAGGAAGTACAGCCAAAATCGCCGATGGTTCCGCTCTTCTTACTTTCTCCATTTGAAAAATGAAAGGAAGACCCAATTGATTGAGCTCCATCTTCTATTACTTTCAATCCATGCTCATTGGCAATCTGCATGATCTCTTCCATATTGGCACACTGTCCAAAAAGGTGCACCGGAATGATCACTTTGGATCTGGGAGAAATGGCATTCTTGATATCTTCTGTTGAGATCAAATAAGTTTCCGGATCTACGTCTACTAAAACAGGTGTTAAACCCAGCAAGGCGATTACCTCTGCAGTAGCAATAAAAGTGAAGGTAGTGGTTATGATCTCGTCCCCTTTCTCTAATCCCAAAGCCATTAGAGCAATCTGCAAAGCATCAGTTCCATTTGCACATGGAATTACATGCTTCACATTAAGATATTCTTCTAGCTCGCTTTGGAATCGTTTAACTTCTGGTCCGTTAATGAAGGCCGCTGATTCTAAAATAGCCTCCAATCTTGCATCAACCTCAGGCTTAATCTTTTGATATTGTGCCTGTAAGTCGACCATTTGAATATCTCTCATAGTATCGTTTTTCGGGCTGCGAAGATAGTCCTTTTTGCTCATTATTCCTTGAAAACAATGTGTAATTTAGCCGAGATGAAAGTGGCCATTAAATTTTTTCTGTTCGCCTTCTTTTTCACTCTTTTTTCAACTAGTTCTATAGCTCAAGATTCTACTCAAGCTTTTGGCTATGTGAAGTTTCAATATGCTCGTTTTTTACCCTCGGCAGATTTTGAGAAGCGATTCAATAATGCGAATAGCGTTGGCGGAGAATTTGGATACAAAACTTTCAACAATTGGCACTTTTCTATCAGCGGAGCTTATTTGTTCAGTAGAGATGTAAAAGTCAACGATCTACTCTCAGATGTGATCAATGAGGCCGGAGATGTGATCGATTCTGACGGAGAACTGGTTAAGATCACTTATGAGTTGAGAGGGCAATCCTATTTTGCCAAGGTTGGCAGAGTGTTCAACATACTTTCTCCCAATCCAAATTCGGGAATACTGGTCAATTTTGGTTTGGGATATTTCCAGCATAAGATCAAGATCGATTATAGGGATGGAGAAGTTTTTCAGCTTTCTGAGGAAAGGCTGAAAGGCTACGACAGATTTAGCAACGGCTTCGCAATTCAACAATTTATCGGCTATCAGTATTTTGGAAAGAGCAACCTTCTTAACTTCTATGCAGGATTCGAATTTATTCAAGCCTTTACTAAAAATAGAAGAGAATATAATTACGACACTCGTTCTTATGACAAAGGGGTGAAAAGAGACCTGCTCTCTGGTTTGAGGGTTGGCTGGGTGATCCCCTTCAGAAAGAGAAGAGCCGAAGAGTACTATTATTATTAGTCTGCCCTTAAAACAGGATGAGAGCCCTATACAACTTCTTTATTTTTCTTTTCGATATCGGTCTTAGAACTTCTTCTCTGTTAGGCAATCAAAAAGCGCAAAAATGGGTAAATGGCAGAAAGGGACTTTTTAATAAACTTCAAAAAGCCTTGCCCCAAGAAAAGGATGTTGTCTGGTTCCACTGCGCCAGTTTGGGTGAGTTTGAACAAGCCAGGAACCTTCTAGAAAAGATCAAGAAAGAGCATGATTTTTTTATACTGCTAACCTTTTTCTCACCTTCCGGATACGAAAGCAAAAAGAACTATCCTTATGCGGATTACATCACCTACTTACCACTAGACTCTCCAGCCAACGCAAGAAGGTTCGTTCAAATGGTTCAACCTAAGCTTAGCTTCTTTGCCAAGTATGAGTTCTGGTTCAACATTCTAAAAGAGCTGAAAAAAGGTGAGCACAAACATTTTCTAATCTCAGGGATCTTCAGGAAAGGACAACAATTCTTTAGATTTTATGGAAAATGGTTTAGACAGCACCTGGCAAATTTCGACCACCTATACCTACAAGACGAAAACTCTCAAAATATTCTAAGATCCTTTGAAATTGATCAGTGTAGCATAAGTGGTGACGGCAGATTTGATAGGGTATGGAACATTGCTCAAGAAGAATATCAGGATTCAATTATTCAGGATTTTATAGGCGTCAATAGGACAATCATCTTTGGAAGTAGCTGGGAAAAGGAAAACGAATTAGCTTTCAAATTAGCCAAAGAGAAAAGTAAGATCAAGGTAATTATTGCACCGCATGAATTTCACCCCAAAGCGATCGAAAAATTAAGTTCCAAGTATGATCTTGAAGCTTCTTATTATTCCAAATTCAAAGAAGATGAAAAGGACAATAGGGTACTGGTGATCGACCAAGTGGGACTACTTGCAAAAATCTACAGATATGGCGAGCTGGCAGTGGTTGGAGGCGGCTTTGGAAAAGGAATCCACAACATTTTGGAAGCTGCTGTATATGGCATTCCTGTAGTCTTTGGACCTAATTACAGGATTTTCAATGAGGCCTGGGAACTTCTTGAAAAAGGAGGAGCTAAAGTATTCAAAAATGAAACGCAGTTCGACTCCATCATATCCGAAATTTTAAACGACAATTCAATGGCAAAGAAGATGGGAGAAGTAAACAGGGAATACTTCTACCAGAAAAGAGGGGCTACTGATTTGATTTACAACAATTTAGTTGAATTAAAACACCTTCAACCCAAGGACTGATAGGAGTTAAAAAACTTATCAAATAAAAGCGGTTAATTAAATTCTCAGAGAGATCGACAATGCCCTTAGATTGCAGTTATATTTACTGATATCTAATCTAAAACCCACTATGCCAAGAAAGTCGAAATCGCCCAAGAAGATCTATGTACTAGATACTTCCGTAATCATTCATGACCATAATTCATTCCTCACTTTTGAAGAGAATGATGTGGCCATACCCATTACGGTTCTTGAAGAATTAGACAACTTTAAGAGAGGAAATGACACCAAGAATTTTGAAGCCAGAGAATTCACAAGGCTAGTTGATAAACTTTCAGCTGATCACACGCTTCAAGAATGGATCCCCTTGAACAATAGAAAAAAAGGAAGGTTCAAGATTGCCTTTGACTCTCCAAATACCAGTCTAAACGCTGAAAAGGTCTTTAATGATAAGAAAGGAGACCACAAGATCTTGAATGCAGCCTTAGCATTACAAGAACAAGAGAAAGATAAAAAAGTGATCCTTGTCACCAAGGATATCAATCTAAGGATCAAGGCAAAAGCATTAAACCTGACTGCTCAAGATTATAATACAGGAAAGGTGAAAGATGTTGGTGACCTTCATATGGGAAAAAACATGGTTGAAGATTTACCATCTGAAACCATAAAAGAGATCTACGAGAAGGGGTATTTAGAAGACTATGACTTCTTGGGCAAGAACCCACCGAATAACCACTTCTATATTTTGAAGAATGGTAAAGCCTCCAGTTTGGCCTTTTTCAATCCTGTAGAAGACAGGGTTGATCGAGTGGAAAAACTGAATGCTTATGGGATTGTCCCGAAAAATGCAGAACAAGCATTTGCCTTGCATGCGATCCTCAACCCGGAGATCAAGCTTTTGACCATACAGGGTGTTGCAGGTACTGGAAAAACGCTTCTCGCTTTAGCTGGTGCCATTGAACAAAGAAGAAATTTCAAACAGATCATTTTGGCTAGACCAATAGTTCCATTGAGCAATAAAGATCTTGGTTTCTTGCCCGGTGACATTAAGGACAAGATCAATCCTTATATGGAGCCACTTTGGGATAATTTAAAATTCATCAAAAACCAATTTGGCGAGATGGATAAAAAGCATAAGCAGATCGCTGAAATGCAAAAGAATGAGAAGATCGTGATCACTCCTCTGGCTTATATTAGAGGAAGGAGTTTATCAGACATTATCTTTATTGTAGATGAAGCTCAAAACCTGACACCTCATGAGGTAAAAACCATTATTACTCGTGCGGGAGAAAACACTAAGATGATCTTTACAGGAGATATCAATCAAATTGACACCCCATACCTTGATGAGCATTCGAACGGTTTATCCTACTTGATCGATAAAGTGAAAGGAAATAAGCTTTATGCGCACATTACTTTGGAGAAAGGAGAAAGATCAGAGTTGGCGAATGTTGCCAATGAATTGCTTTAACAGTTAGAAAGTTCAATTAAGAACTGACAAAATCCCTATACCAGAATGCCGATCTCTTCGGCATGACATCCTCTAGTGCCTAGGTGAACATCGGAGATCACCACCAGATCAACTTTTCTTCGGTGTTGCTTCATAGGCTATATGAAGAATCTTTTTAATTCAGGCGAAAACAGTTGAAGTAGAATTTGCTCTAAGAAATAGAACAGCTTTTTCATTGCTTTAGGTTTTCTCAAAATTAAAGTCGAGCACTTCATCAGAAGGTTTCCTCAATTTGATATGTATGTTAAAAAAGAGGGGGAGCTTTACTTTAATGTTACCTATGTTACATATTCAAAGCAATAAAAATCATGAACTTTGCTTTCTATGAGTTGGCCTAAAAAAGGAACGAAGCTATACAGTATTCTCAAATTCAAATGTCCACATTGTCATGAGGGTGAATTCTTTAAATCAAGAAATCCCTACGATCTAAAAACGATGTCGGCCACTTTTGATCGCTGTCCGAAGTGCGATAGAAAACTATATATTGAGCCTGGCTTTTACTATGGTGCCATGTATGTTTCATACGCATTAGGGGTAGCACACGCTGTAAGCTTTTGGGTGGCCAAGTTGGTATTGGGCTTCGAAATGGAGTTTTGGAATTTCATTATTCTAGTTGCAAGCACTCTAATTCTAATAAGCCCATTATACTATGCCCTTTCAAAGATCATTTGGGCCAATTTATTTCTAAATTATAAAGAAAAAGAAAATGAAAAATCTAACAGCAATTGAGTTCAAAAATCAGATAGAAGAAGATCCAAATGCAGTGATCATTGATGTCAGATCCCCAGAAGAGGAGGCTGAAGGCCTGATTGACAATTCAACCAATATTAACCTGATGGATCCAAGCTTTGCCGACAAGGTTAAAGCGCTAGACCCTGAGAAGAATTATTACGTATATTGCAAATCCGGCGGAAGAAGCGCCTCTGCTTGCGGATTCATGGAGTCCCACGGCCTGAACACTTTTAATTTAGACGGAGGCATCATTGCTTGGAACCAATTATAATTTTTTTAAAATGAGAAAGATATTATTTACTAAAAGTCTATTGATCCTAATGCTCGCCCTTTTTGCTTGTGATCAAAAGACCAACGGACAAACCCAAACACAAGATGTTAGTTATATAAAAGTTGAAGCTGAGGAATTCAAATCCAAAATGGCTTCCGAAGAGGGTGATTTCATGCTCGTAGATGTTCGCACCAAAGGGGAATATGACGCAGGCGCCATTGCAAAAGCAGAGAATCATGACATCATGAATGGAGATTTCCAAAAAAGTCTAGAAGGATGGAACCGTTCTACTCCAATTTACGTCTATTGTGCTAAGGGAGGCAGAAGCTCTCAAGCAGCTAAGATTCTGGAAGAAAAAGGATTTGAAAAGATCATAGAACTGAAAGGCGGATATTCTGCCTGGAAGTAAGGAACAATTCTCCATTTCCGCTGTTTGCTAATTATCTTGCCCAAACCCAACCAAACTTAAAGTTTGATTAATTTTAACGTTTGACTAAAATTTCCCCAATGAAAAGATTATTGCTACTCTCTTTATCCCTACTGACCACCTCATGTCTATTGTTTTCTCAATCTAATGATATGAGTATCAAACTCAAGTCGGGCGACTTGAATCTAGAAGAAATGAGTGACCAATTAACAATTGGAGACCTCAAAGGATCAGCTGACTATTATCTGGTTCAATTCGACTTAATACCAACAGAGGTTGAAAAAACTGAACTTGCCAATAAGGGAATTGTACTTCTTGAATACCTCCCGGAATATGCATTCATCGCCAATCTGAGCAATGCTCAGTCTGCTATACAGATTGGTAATTTAAATGTTAGAGCTATCAAGGAATTTGAGGCTGCCTACAAATACCCAGACTACTTTGATATCCAAACAGCACCTGACTATATCTTAGCAACTTCAACTGATGTTAGGTTGATGGTAGACCGACAACTGGATTACAGTCAGGCTGAATTTGCCAATTTCCTTGAGAATAATTCCATCGAAATAGAGAATATAGGTATTGAAGGAGAGAATTTCAAGATCGTAATTAACCAAGACAGGATAGGTTGGCTAGCAGATCAGGATATTGTAAAGTTCATTGATTATGCTCCTGCTCCTCCAGAAAAGGAGGACGATAGAGGTAGAAGTCTACATAGATCCAATATGCTGGATTCAGACGATCCTATGGGAAGGAATTTTACTGGGAATGGAGTAAGTGTTGCCTTAGCTGATGATGATATCATTGGCCCTCACATTGACTTTAAAGGAAGAGTTACGCAGTACACCACTGCAAACAACAATCAAACTCACGGAGACATGACTAGCGGTATAGTAATGGGAGCAGGAAATTTAGATCCTACCATAAAAGGGATGGCTACCAAAGCATATCTTCACTACTATCAGATCTCCGGTTATCCTCACATCAGCCAAGCAGGGACCAATTATACGGTAAGAGGCGTTGTTGTAACCTCTACCTCCTACTCTCAAGGTTGTAATGCCGGTTATACTTCAGACACTAGATCAACCGACCAACAAGTAAACACATATAACTCTATTCTACATGTGTTCTCAGCTGGAAACAGCTCTTCTAGCAGCTGCGGTTCAAATGCATATGGTGCAGGTACTCCATGGGGCACCATTACAGGAGGCATTAAGCAAGGAAAGACAGTTATAGCAACAGGAAATTTGGATTACAGAGGAATTCTCACAAATTCAAGTAGCCGTGGTCCGGCAGCAGATGGAAGGATCAAGCCAGATATCTGTGCCAATGGTACAAATCAAATGTCTACTGACCCTAATAATACTTATGCCCCAGGGGGCGGAACATCAGCAGCTGCACCGGGTATAGCAGGAATTGCTGCTCAGATGTACGAAGGTTACAGATCATTGAATGCAAATGCAGATCCTCCTTCAGGATTGATCAAGGCTTCACTCCTGAATACAGCAAGAGATATTGGGAATGTAGGTCCTGACTTCTTCTATGGATGGGGAAGGGTTAATGCGCATAGAGCAATGTTATTGCTGGAAGAGAACAGGTATATCAACGGATCTATTGCTCAGAATGGAAGGAACACTCATACTATCACTCTTCCAAATTCTGTAGAGGAATTGAAAGTGATGGTATACTGGACCGATTATCAAGGAACAGTGAATGCTTCCAAAGCATTGATCAATGATCTGAATATTAGAGTAGTTACTCCAAACAACGACACTCTTTTACCTTGGGTATTGAACAGTACTCCAAATGCCACTTTATTGAATCAACCTGCAACCAGAGGTATTGACAATCTTAATAATATGGAGCAGGTGAGTATTGATACTGCAAGATCCGGCTCTTATACAGTAATTGTTGATGGAGCAACTGTTCCTGTAGGAC
>JAUIGQ010000055.1 GCA_030429925.1 Bacteroidia bacterium
CCGCCAAAGCAACTTACAAATACAACACCCGAAGCATTTCTAAAACGAAAATGGAACGAGCCGAAATTTGTTGAGATAAACTCGAGAGATAAGAAAAAAATCCCTGCGAAGATGTATTTCCCTGCTAATTTTGATAAATCGAAAGTTGCTAAACCTGTGATTGAAGAATCTAGATGATTTGCTTTTAATATTGGGCGATGATTTTGGCGACGTTGAACAACAAAGGGCAGTTGATTGTTTGTGGACTTTGGCGTTTGACCCAGAAATTCGGCAGAAAATTGAGAAAACCCCCAACTTATTGACTAGATTGGAAGAAATATCGACTAGTTCGAAGAATTTAGCTTTGAAATACTATCAAAAGTCTCATCAGGCATGTGCGGCACACAGAAATTATGAAGCCTCATTTTGGTTGGCCAAACAATTCTATAACGATCAGCAATATGAAGCTGCTCATTCTTACTTAAAAGAGTATACCACTTTAGCCAAGGATAAAGGTCAACCTGAGTATAAGGAAGCAATAGAAATGCTTCAACAGATCGATAAGTACAAAGAGATCTTCAAGAATCCTGTTCCTTTTGAACCCAAGAAGGTAAGCGGAGCTTCAACCGCCGATGATGAATACCTTCCCATGCTTTCTCCTGACAATCAGTTCTTATTCTTTACCAGAAGGGTTTATGAAGATAGTAAGAGTGCCATGGGGAAAACAGAAAGAGAACTGTTGATCCAAAGTAGAAAAAAGTATGACGGTACTTACTCTGCTGGTATTCCTCTTCCTGAACCTTTTAATCAAGGTGCATATCAAGGGGGGACTTCCATTTCAGTGGACAATAAATTGCTTTTCATCACAATCGTCAACCAGGAACCAACCAGAGATGGAAGACTTTTTTCCAATGGAGATATCTTTTTTTCTGAGTTCAAGGATGGCAGCTGGACAGCGCTTAAAAGTATTGGAGAGAACATCAATGGCAGATTGACTTGGGAAGGTCAGCCATCTATCTCTGCCGATAATAAGACTTTATACTTCTCAAGTGCAAGAGGTGAGGATAATCTGGGTGGAATGGATCTTTATAAGGTAAATAGGTTGCCCAATGGAAGGTGGAGTGATCCAATAAACTTGGGCCCAACTATCAATACTTCCGGGAATGAGAAGTCGCCATTCATGCATTCCGATAGCTACACACTTTATTTTTCCTCAGATGGTCATCCGGGTGTTGGAGGACAGGATATCTTCTTTACCAGAATGAATGAATTTGGAAGCTTTGATACTCCGGTTAATTTGGGTGTGCCGATCAATACTGAAGAGGATGAACATGGATTCATGGTGAGCACAGATGGAAAGTATGGTTATTTCTCTTCCGATCTAGGTCAGAAAGGCTTGGATATCTACTATTTCGATCTACCCGTAGAGGCAAGGCCGGAAGAAGTCGTATTTGTGAAAGGAAGTATTGAAAGCGATGATCCGGATGCTGCCAAAGGCATGAGCATTGAATTGAAAAATATGGCAACCAATAAGGTAGTTGAGGGAGTTGTTGACGAGAGCAGCGGGGAGTATGTTGCTGTTATTTCTGCCAAAGAAAGTGAAGATGTAATGATGATGGCAAAAAAAGAGGGGTATGCCTTTACATCCCAGTACATAAACTCATCTGCTGATCTTGTTGGTAAGCCCAAAAGGGTGGAAGCCATGGAATTCAACCCAATTAAAGAAGGAGAAACCTACAGGATCAATAATGTGAACTTTGATACAGACTCCTATATGTTGAAGGAGTATGTTATGAACATCTTAAATGAGTTCATCGTCTTCTTGGAAGACAATCCTTCGGTGAGGGTTGCTATTCATGGACATACCGATAATGTTGGAGACGATCGGGATAATATGGAGCTATCGACCAATAGGGCAAAAGCAGTAATGAACTATTTGATCTTAGAGGGGATTTCCCCTTCCAGATTGGAGTCTAAGGGCTTTGGAGAAACTAAACCGATCGCTTCCAATGATTCAGCAGAGGGAAGAGCAAAGAATAGAAGAACAGAGTTCATTATTCTTTCTAAATGAGAAAAAATGTAGTTTTGCAGCCAAATAATTGATTCCTACAAAATGAAAAAAGTATTACTATTAACCACGATTGCCTTTTCAGTATGGGCATGTGGATCAAAAGCTGATCATTCAAATGATTCAGCTGAATCTGTTGACACAACTGCTGTTGAAGAAGCTGTTGACTCTGTAGCTGTAGATTCAACTCACTTTGGTGAGATGATCGATGCAGAAGGAGCTATGACAATGGCAGACCTAGCTACTAAAATGCAAGAAGCAGACAGTATCCAAATGAAAGTTTCAACAGTAGCCAAAGAATGTTGTCAGAAAAAAGGTTGCTGGATGAAGGTTGAAACAGCCGATGGAAGCCTGATGAGAGTTACCTTCAAGGATTATGGATTCTTTGTTCCAAAAGATATTGGAGGAAAAGAGATCGTAATGGAAGGAATGGCTGTAAGAGACACAACTTCAGTTGAAGACCTAAAGCATTATGCTGAGGATGGTGGAGCAAGCGAGGAAGAGATCGCAGCGATCAATGAGCCTGAAGTTTCTACTACTTTCATTGCTACTGGTGTAATGATCAAGTAAGAAGAGTTCAATGAATTAAAAGGCGCCAATAGGCGCCTTTTTTTATGCCTTGATCGTCATGAGCTAATTGAAGCAAAAAAAGGTTTTGTCAATTGGTAAATAAAAAAAGCACAGTACAATATTTCTTTCACTTTACCGTACTTTAGAAGCTTGTCATGAAACGACTATTCCCATTCTTCTGTCTACTGACCTTCAGTTCCGGACTGCTTGCCCAGATCGGAGGGAATTCTACCTATGATTTTTTAAAGCTCACCAGTTCTGCAAGAGTTGCAGCCCTCGGTGGAAATCAGATTGCTGTAAAAGACAATGATCCCTTCTTGGCTATCGACAATCCGTCCTTGCTTAATAAAGAGATGGATTATAAGTTATCCATGACCTATGTAGATTATCTTACAGATATCAATTACGGTTTTGCAAGCTTCACAAAGCACTATGATAGCATTGGAACTTTTAATGCTGGAATTCAATACATCAATTATGGAGATTTTACCGAGACGGATATTGCCGGAAATGAGATCGGAGAATTTACTGCAGGGGAGTATGTATATGTAATAGGGTATGCCTATCCTATTGACACTAATTTTTCTATTGGAGCTAACCTAAAGGGAATCTATTCATCTCTCTATGATTATCAGTCGTTTGGCTTGGCAGCTGATCTGGGCTTGACCTACTATTCACCCAAAAGAGGATTTACCCTTGCTCTGGTTTCAAAGAATATGGGACGACAACTTACCTATTATACTGATTCAGATATCAGAGAGGATTTACCCTTTGAGATGCAGTTAGGGTTGAGCAAAAGGTTTAAGAAAGTGCCTATCCGTATTGGTGTCATCTGGCAACATCTTCAAAAGTGGAACCTGAACTATGAAAATCCAAATGAACAAGAAGAACAAAGCTCTTTGCTTTCGGATGAGCCACCTGAAGAGGAGAGTGAGAATGAATTCTTCGAGAATTTAAAAAGACACCTGATCTTCAACGCTGAATTTCTCATCACGGAGAATATCAACCTTAGAGTGGGCTACAATTATTTCAGAAGAAGGGAGTTGAGAATAGACGAAGAGCTGGGAACTGTAGGTCTAAGTTTTGGTCTCGGACTAAGGATCTCAAAATTCCATCTAAGCTACGCTCGTTCAGCATACCATCAAGCCGGTTCTACAAATACCTTTTCAGTCTCTACCCGTCTATCGGATTTTATCAAGTAAATTCGCTTCATGGATCCTATTATCATAGCCATTGATGGATATTCATCTTGTGGGAAGAGTACTTTGGCAAAAGCTCTTGCTAAAGAACTTGGTTATGTATATATGGATACAGGGGCAATGTATAGAGCGGTAAGTCTTTATATTATTCGTCACAATATTCCTATCAATGATCTGAAACCGAAAGAGATCAAAGAGATCTTGAATCAAATTGATATTCAATTTGTGTGGATGGACGATAAAGGGATTTCGGAAACCTTTCTCAATGGAGAAAATGTTGAGAAAGAGATCAGAGGAAAGGAGGTTTCAGAAAAGGTAAGTGAGGTTGCACAGATCAAGACCATTAGAGAGAGAATGGTAGAGTTGCAAAGAAAGGCAGGTTTGCACAAAGGCCTGGTGATGGATGGAAGGGATATAGGAACTACTGTTTTCCCCAATGCAGAGTTAAAGATCTTCATGACTGCAGATCCTGAAATACGGGCTCAAAGAAGATATAAGGAGCTGATCTCTAAAGGAGAAGAGATATCGCTCGATGAAGTAAAAGATAATATCCGATCGAGAGACTATAACGATACCCATAGAAAGGAAAATCCTTTGGTAAAGGCAGATGATGCAATTGTACTGGATAATTCAGATATGAACCATGAAGAACAATTGAATTATGTGCTTGAGGCGTTGGAGGGAATTTGAAAGCAGAAAGTAGAAAGACTCTTTAATGCAAAACCTCTGGAACCATCTTAACCTTCCATCTCTGCAAGGATCTCTTCTTTACTTCTAAGCGGGTTGAAAAAGCTGAGCAGTTTGTCAAGCACTCTATCAACCACAGCATCCGGACAAGATGCCCCTGAAGTTAAAATGATGCGCAATGGCCTTTTTTCCCCTAAGAAATCTTTGGTGTTGAGCATGATCTTTCTATGATAATCAAAATGTCTGATCAGTTTGTCTGAAACGATCTCTTCTTCAGAGGAGATAAAATAGGTTGGCAGCTTTTGCTCGCAGAGCTCTACCAAATGAGAGGTGTTGGAAGAGTTGAATCCGCCCACTACTATAGCTAGATCTGCCTCTTCTTCTAGCAATCCATAAGTTGCTTGCTGATTGTCATTGGTGGCATAACAAAGAGTATCTCTTGTATCGGCAAAATGATCTTCAATATTATCACTACCGTATTTCTTGATCATCACATTCCTAAAGTAATCGGCAATTCCTTGAGTTTCTGAGGCCAACATAGTAGTTTGGTTTACTACCCCTACTTTTTGTAGGTCTTTTTCAGGATCAAATCCTTCACTGCATTGTTCTCCAAAATATTCCTTGAAATCAGACAATGGTCTTTCTCCTAAAATGATCTCTCCAAGAATCAGTGATTCCTTCATATCTCTTACAACAACAGAACTTGCACTATTGGTTGAGTGAGAGAAAGTAGCTCTGGTTTCTTCATGTCTTGGTTTCCCATGGATAATAACAGAATAACCCTTGCTGCCTAATTTATCCGATTGCTTCCATACTTTGGTAACGAACGGACAAGTGGTGTCGTACTTTTTAATTTCAATCCCTTTTTCCTCTAAGATCTTCATAGTCTCCAAAGTAGTTCCAAAGGCCGGAATGATAACAATATCCTCACTTTTGATTTCTTTCCAAGGAATGAATTGGTTGCCTTGGGTATCCATAATGAACTTGATCCCTTTTGATCGCAGATCATTGTTCACAGCTGGATTATGGATCATCTGACTAAGTAGGTAGATGGTTTTGTTCGGGTTCTCTTCAACTGCTTTGTAGGCAATTTCTATGGCGTTTTCCACTCCGTAGCAAAATCCAAAATGGCGGGCAATCAAGAATTGGACTTCCCCAAAATCAATCGTGGTGGGTGTAAAGTCTTTCTTTCTTGGATCCGTGATCTTTCTGCTATTCTTGATCTGACTGATAAAGCTAGATCGATAGAATGTTGGTATATCAAATTTCTTCATAGGTATGGCTGACCAAAATTAAACATTGGAACTTAGAAGATGTTGTCTAAAAGGGCACTAATAATCAACTATAATAAAATCTCTGAAAATCAGGAATAATTACTATATTTGCGCCCTCATTTTGAGAAGCTCTATCGTCGATATTTAGGGCATTTTAAATCACTTTCGTTTTAATGTCGGCCTCGAAAACGAAATACAAAGCAAAGTCATTTATGGCTGAGTCAAAAGAAAAGACTGCTGAGAAGAAAGAATCAGCAGCAAAAAAAACCACTGCTGCTAAATCTACTGCAGCAAAAAAGGCTACAGAATCTAAAGCCAAATCAACTAAAAAAGCTGAAGCTCCTGCAGAGGAAGCGAAAGAAAGCAAGCCTAAAACAACCGCTAAAAAGGAAACTCCTAAAGCTAAGCCAGCAAAAGCCAAAGAGGTGAAAGCTGAAGAGCCAAAAGAGGAAGCTGTAGTTGCTGAAACTTCTGAAACTCCTGAAGAGAAGAAAGAAGAGAAGACTACTCAAAGTCCTGCAGAGCGCAAGAAAGAGCTTGAGCAATTCAGAAAGGATTTCAACTGGGATTCAGTTGGAAAGCTTGATGAAGTTTATTCAAAAGATGAACATGACAAGCTTGAGCAAATGTACAACGATACACTTACCTCTATTGAAGAGCAAGATGTTATCGATGGTGTTGTTGTTAGCATTACTCCTAGAGAAGTAGTTGTAAATATTGGATACAAGTCTGACGGTGTGATCACCAAATCAGAGCTTAGATATAAAGATGATCTTAAGGTAGGTGACACAGTTGAAGTTTTCATTGAGTCACAAGAAGACAAGAACGGACAACTTGTTCTTTCTCACAAGAAAGCAAGAGCGCTTAGAGCTTGGGAGAGAGTTAATGAGGCCTTGAACACACAAGAAGTGATCAAAGGACATGTTAAGTGCAGAACCAAAGGAGGATTGATCGTAGATGTATTTGGAATTGAAGCCTTCTTACCGGGATCACAAATTGATGTGAAGCCTATCAGAGATTACGATGTATACGTAGATAAGACGATGGAATTCAAAGTTGTTAAGATCAACAAAGAATTCAAGAACGTTGTGGTATCTCACAAAGCATTGATCGAAGCTGAACTTGAAGTTCAGAAGAAAGAGATCATCTCTCAATTGGAAAAAGGTCAGGTTCTGGAAGGAACAGTGAAGAATATCACTTCTTATGGAGTGTTCATCGACCTTGGTGGAGTAGACGGATTGGTGCACATTACTGACCTAAGTTGGGGTAGAGTGAACCATCCTGAAGAAGTTGTTCAATTGGATGAGAAAGTGAAAGTTGTAATTCTTGACTTTGATGATGAGAAGAAGAGAATTGCATTGGGTATGAAACAATTGGAAGGTCATCCATGGGATAAATTGGATGACAAGCTTCAAGTTGGCGATAAGGTGAAAGGAAAAGTGGTTGTAGTTGCTGACTACGGTGCTTTTGTTGAGATCCAGCCAGGTGTTGAAGGATTGATCCACGTTTCTGAGATCTCATGGTCAAATCACTTACAGCCTGCTCAAGCATTCTTTAATGTTGGAGATGAGGTTGAAGCTCAGATCTTGACCTTGGATAGAGAAGAGAGAAAGATGTCACTTGGTGTGAAACAATTGACTCCGGATCCATGGGAAGGTATTGAAACAAAATTCCCTGTTGATTCTAAGCACAAAGGAAAAGTTACCAATATCTCCGATTTTGGAGTGTTTGTAGAACTTGAAGAAGGTGTTGATGGCTTGGTTCACATTTCTGACCTTAGCTGGTCTAAGAAGATCAATCATCCTAAGGAAGTAACTTCAGTTGGAGAAGAAATGGAAGTTGTAATCCTTGAGATCGATAAAGATAACAGAAGACTTAGCCTTGGTTACAAGCAATTGGAAGAGAATCCATGGGATACATTCGAATCAGTATTTGAGATCGGAAGTATTCACAAAGGAACCATCTCTGAAGTGACTGCCAAAGGTGCAACTGTAATCATGCCTTACGGAGTTGAAGCTTTTGCTACGAAGAGAAATCTTCAGAAAGAAAATGGCAATTCTGCTGATAAAGACGAAGAATTAGATTTTAAAGTGATGGAGTTCAATAAGAACGCCAGAAAGATCGTCGTTTCACATACACAGATCTACAAGGATATTGAGTATGAAGAGAAGTCAGTGAAGAGAAGCAAGGCCAAGGCCGAGCAGAAAGCAACTCAGAAAGTCATGAACGACATGAAGAGCAAACAAGAGAAAACTACTTTAGGTGATCTTGATGCCCTTGCAAGTCTGAAGGATGAAATGGAAAAAGGCGGAGATAAGAAGAAGTAATCTCTAACTTACCAATAAACAAAACCCGATCCTGATCTTTCAGGGTCGGGTTTTTTATTTTTGCAAGAAGACGAATGAAAAAGGAGGTTTGACGATTTGTTTGTTCCTACCTTCGAGAACCTCTGGCAGCAACTTTTGAATAGTATGTCGATATGTAAACCTAAACGGTGCCTGAGGTGTCACACTGAGCAGAGTTGAAGTTCTCTCTAAGTCACCAGATTCCAGAATCTGAGACATCAGTCTCTCAAATACAGATACATCACTGCCATGGCAGTATGCTCTGCTGTGCTATCGGTACAGTTGTATACACTGAGCAGCTCATATTGATGATCGGGATAGACAGAAATTCCTTCTTTGCTGCTAAAATATTCGATCTCTTTGAAGCCAAAATTCATGCTGTCTTTTGAAAAGGAGGCTTTATAGAGTAGCTGACCTTTAGTGATATCCCAGAATTCTAGTGCTTCTGCATAGGGATGAAGGTGAACTGAAATCAAATGGATCTTGCTACTGTCTTTCAGATCGAGCATTCTACTGACATTCGTCCTGAGGGTATCCGGTCCGTAAGGGATAACCCAATGACCCGTATATTTTCTGCCGTATTCATCCTTGTAAGGATTATAGTCGGCATCTTTTGAATAATCGATCGAACAATCGTGATCAACCTCTGCATCTTCACCTGAGGGGTGATCATGGTAGGGCAAGCAAGAAAGAGGCATGCCGTGTTCTCCTTCTGCACCTGCAAGCTGCTTTGTAACAAATATTGCTTGCTGGTAAAGAGGAGTCATGGGTTGGCTTAGCTCAGATTCACGCAAATAGTGAAGTCTTGATAGATGCTTGGTGTTGATATAAAGTTCTGGTCTATGGTGATTAAGCACCTGAGAGACCATCTGAAGCTCCTGATTAGCAGGAATTGGAATTCCATAACCTTCTGGAAATTGGATCTTACTCTGACCCTGGCTTAAGGTAAATATTCTGTGATTGGCACCTGAGGTCTTTAATACCCAAGGCAATTGATCTACCTTTCCATAATCAAGATTGTTATGGCACATGAATGCCGGTCCCAGGTTTACATTGCTTTCTGCTTGCAAAACCTTACTCTCATAGCCGGTGATCCAGATCAATTCATTTGAGTTAGCATCAATGAGAATGGGCTTGATCTCATAGGGCCCTTGCATTGACCGATAGATAGTGTCGATCAATAGGTCTGAGGAATAAAATTCAACTGTTTCTTTAAATCCATTGTCTTTTGAATTGGAATACTCTCCAACAGATGTAGAATACCAGTGCTTAAATTCAGCTTTGTTCTCTTCACAGGATGCCATAGAAAATGCAATGACAAGTATGATATAAATTCTATGCGAGGATCTCATGCACATTACCTTTGATCTTCTCAGATAGTTCGTCTGTAGAGATATCGTTGTTGTCTAGTCCAAATGGTTCTTCTATCTCTTCGGCTAATAACTCTAAGCTACCAAATATATATAGCACAAATGTGGCAATGGGCACTGTCCAGTAACTAAAATCATAGGATAGACCCAAGGGAAGAGTTAAGGTGTAGGTAAAGATGAACTTCTTTAAAAACATAATGTAGGAGTAGGGGATAGGAGTGAAGCGTATTCTTTCACAAGCCCCCAAAATATTGAGAAATTCCGTCAAGTCCTTATTCAGATTGATCAACTGCTCTCCATTGATCTTGCCATCTTTGTGGTATTCTTGAACTTTTTCATGAAGCTTCAAGGCGATCATATTAGGGACATGTTTTGCTTTCCTTAGTTCTCTTATATCTTCTAGTCCGCCACTTTCCAATTCGTCATAGATCACTCCTTCTCTTAAATGCTCTTTTAAAGCGTATACAAAATTGGAAGTCGTAATTGCGATCTTTTTGTTGTCTTCCTCATCATTGACATATGCCTTGATCTTCAAGGCAAAACTCCTGCTGTAGTTGACCATGGCTCCCCAATGGATCCTTCCTTCCCACCATTTGTCGTAGGCAGTATTTGTTCTAAATACCAAAAGCAAACCTATCACAAAGCCCAATAGGGAATGGATAGTAATTGTTTTCGAGAAATAATTGAATTCCGGAAACTGTTTTTCTGCCCAAACCAAGCAAGCAGTGTAAACCGCAAAACAAAGCAGTACCCAGATCATCTGACGCAAAGTATCGCTCTTGTGGAATTGGAAGATTAGTCCAAACCAATCTTTGGGATTGTACTTGATCATGAGGGGTAGTTACTTATTGATCTCCTTGAGTTGGATCGTTCTTTTTCTTCCGTTTCGACTCCTTCATTGCTTCACCTATTTGATTGCTGGCCGTAAAGCTAGCTACCATATTGTTGAGCATATCACTGCCTGCTTGAGGTGAATTGGGCAAAAGGATCAGATTGGTGTTCGTTTCTTCCCCAATCGACTGTAGGGTGTCATAATGTTGAGTAACGACAATCAGGGCGGAAGCTTCCTGAGAATTGATCCCCACCTTATTCAATACTTCAACGGACTCTTCCAATCCTCTTGCGATTTCTCTCCTTTGATCAGCAATACCTTGTCCTTGAAGACGCTTGCTCTCAGCTTCAGCCTTTGCCTTCTCAACTATTAAGATCCTTTGAGCATCCCCTTCGAATTGTGCGGCTATCTTTTCCCTTTCTGAAGCATTGATCCTATTCATGGCTGATTTTACCTGGGCGTCTGGGTCTATATCTGTTACCAAGGTTTTAATGATATCATACCCATAATCCAGCATGGCATCATTCAATTCTGATTTAACAGCAATGGCGATATCGTCTTTTTTCACAAATACATCATCCAGTTTCATCTTGGGCACTTCTGCTCTTACTACATCAAATACATAAGAAGTAATCTGGTCTTGCGGATAATCTAGTTTATAGAAGGCATCATATACCTTATCATTGATCACTTTGTACTGAACGGATACTTTTAGCTTGACAAACACATCGTCCTTCGTCTTAGTCTCCACGATCACATCCAACTGCTGGATCTTTAAACTCAATCTTCCTGCTACTCTCTGTACAATGGGAATCTTAAATTGAAGTCCTGAATTCCTAATGCTACTGAACTTTCCAAATGTTTCAATAATGGCTGCAGTCTGCTGCTTTACTATGAACAGGGAAAAGAATACTAGTAGTATGAGTATGATAAGGAGAATGAAGGTAGGTTCCATGGCTTAAAAATTTTGAATAGTGAAGATAGGGAATAAAAACAATTACAAATTAAGAATTATGTTGTTGAGTCCAACCTTAATCTTTTAGAAAAGAGAGACAAGAGGTAAGAGACAAGAGGTAAGAACTAAGATTAATCTGAAATAATACAAAACCCTTCTGTACTCTGCACTCAGTATTCTGAATTCTTTTCCGTCCTGCCAATGTAACTGCAGTTACATTGGCTAAACCACATCCTGATTAAATTTGTTACAATAATAGAAATATGGGAAAGTATCTAACGGCATTTTGGGAATCATTGAAGGGCAGTGCAGATTGGACCTGGAATTCGATCACACTGGATGTTCCCTGGTATACCAACTATTTTTGGGGATTGATCCTTATCTCTATTGTAGTTTGGGGTTTAGAGGTCATGTTTCCATGGAGAAAAGATCAGAAGATCATCAGAAAGGATTTTTGGTTAGATGGTTTTTATATGTTCTTTAACTTCTTTCTGTTCTCTATATTCATAAGTGGATTCTATAAAGTGATAGAACTTATGGCAAGCAGTTTTGGACTCGGACTGAAAAGCTTTGCCATCATGGACCTTTCAGCCTTGCCTGCTTGGGCTGAATTGCTGATCTTTTTTGTGATGATGGATTTTGTCCAATGGTTCACTCACATTCTGCTTCATAGAATACCGGCACTTTGGAATTTTCACAAGGTCCATCACTCTGTAAAAGAAATGGGATTTGCCGCTCATTTACGCTATCATTGGATGGAGAACGTTTTGTACAAACCATTGAAGACCTTGGTGGTAATGCTTATTGGAGGTTTTGAGCCTGAACAAGCTTATATCATCCATTTTATAGCAATTACCATCGGACATCTTAATCATAGCAACATCAAATTAACTTACGGTCCGTTGAAGTACATTTTCAATAACCCTGTGATGCACTTACACCATCATGCCTATGTGTTGCCCGAAGGCAGTTATGGTGTTAATTACGGTATTAGTTTGAGCCTGTGGGACTATCTCTTTAAAACTGCTCATATCCCCAATGAGGATGCACATACAAAGTTGGGTTTCAAGGGGGATGAGAATTTCCCAAAGGATTTTATTCATCAGAATATCTACGGTTTCGGCAAGATAGATCAAGATTGATCTTGGAATGAATTGCATCAATGAAAAAAGCCATTTATCAATCTGATAAATGGCTTTAAATATTGTGGTGAAGAAAACCTATGCTTCTACCGCCTCGGCAACTTCTTGTTTTACCAATTGGATGTTCAGGATCAGTTTCACTTCATCGCTAACTACAATAGATCCTGCCTCTGTTACTGCATCCCATTTCAATCCAAAATCCTTTCGATTGATCTTTCCGCTAAGTTCAAATCCAGCTTTGGTCTGACCATAAGGGTCAACCGCAACTCCGTTGAACTCAACATTCATTGCAACACTTCTGGTAATATCTCTAATGGTTAGCTCTCCTTCAAGCTTATAATCATCTCCATCTTTTACAAAGTTTGTAGACTCAAAGTTCAAATGAGGATATGTTTCAGCGTTGAATAAATCATCTGATTTCAAATGAGCATCCCTGTCTGAATTTCTTGTATTGATGCTATTGATATCTGCCTTGAAGGTGAATTTGGCATCGCTGAAATCTTCAGCTGAAGATTCAGCAATTCCTTCAAAATTTTCAAATGCTCCCGTTACATTGGAGACCATCATATGCTTTACTTTGAACATTACTTCAGAATGATCTGAATCGATTTTCCATTTAAGATTTTCCATAGATTTTTTGTTTAGGTTCTTGTTTGAATTACACTTCTCTAACACCTAATCAAATTAAATGTTTATACATGTAATTTAATTTTTGGGCAAAGAATGAAGGTATTTCAATCAAGGAGGGGGGGACTTGCTTTTATTTTTTTGACTCTCCTTTCATAAGGATGAAGAGTGCAAGAGAAAGTAATAGAATAGAGCCGGGCAAGTATAGCCAATCCAATGCGGGCTCAGCATTGTAACTGGCAATGTAAGATAGACTGAAGATAAAGAGGGTGGCAATGATGGATTGCATCACCAAGAACTTCAATTCTGATATGGATGATACTTTCAGCCAAGCTGGTAACGAATCTTGAAATTTTTTGTCTTCATGTTTAATGAATAGGCTTACAATTCCAATGGTAAAGATCAAGAATACAAGAGCAATCATAAAAAAGTCCAGAGCTTCCAAGATCATGAGTCCAACTTTTACTTCTTTATTATTAGATACTAATCTTTCTCCAAAGCCAATGATGGCGTGGATGGTGTCATTTATTCCTAGCAAAACGACAAGGATCGTAAGCAATCCCATAAATACTGCTATTATCGCAGCTGTTGTTCTCATTAATTTTTCCATTACCTTTCTTTATGCAGATAAGCTTTTTGCAAAGTAATTATTTCTTAGTCATTTATTGATAAAATCGGAGTTCCTGCCGGTTTGTTGAAGGTGTTGAAATGCTTTTCTGCTGCTGATATCAACCTGTCTAATACGGGAATTCTTTACATATACAACACTCCCCGACCATGGATTAGGAGATCCGGGTAAATAGATGGTAGATAAGCCCTCTTTCGCCTCATGAATTAAAAAGCCCAACTGCGTATTGTCATCAAAATCGACCAATACGGGATCCAGTTCATTGGTATTGGTACTTGCATCCTCCATTCCTTTTGTATAGACTTTGAAGAAGACATAGCCGGGAATATGGATCAGTATTTTATCTTCAATGACCTCCCTGAAGAATTGAATTGCGGAAGCTTTGGCCAATAGTCCAAAGAAAAAACAAACAAGAACTATAAGCAGAATGGCTAAAACGTCAACGGCCACTGCTCCTGCAATCGTTTTAATAGGGATGAATTGATCTATGAACTCAGCAATGCCTCTAAATACCTTAAAGATCCTAAACAGAATATAGGCAATTACGCTAAGAGGGATCAGGAATAGAACTCCTCCAATGATGGTTTTTTTAAAATATTCTCCCATGACTGAATGATAGTTAGTCGGGGATGAAGTTAATTTTTTTTCGGGAAGTCTATTGAAAGTTTAATGACTCTTGAAACATAGAACCTAAAATAAAATTGGGGAGTAGACGAAGTATTGCCATTTGATGTCTTAGGCAAAACAAAAATGATGAGATCAATAATAAGTCTACTGTTCCTTTTACACTCAATCATCGCACTCGGACAGAGCGTAAGTACCTTTTTCAGTTCTAATACTATTCAAGTTGACGATGGTATGGTGCAAGACAAGCATGGTAATCTATATGGCTCGCACTATATGGGAACCAATGTATACAAGATCACTCCCAATGGAGTAGCTACAGTTTTCAGTACCGGTTATAATACTCCAAACGGACTTGCATTTAATTCTATGGGAGAGTTATATGTGGTTGACAATATTGGCAACCGGATCTATAAATTAGATAGTTTAGGTAATCGAATAGATACCATTGTGGTGAGTAGTCCTTCAGGGATTATCAAGTCGATCGATTCAGATACCATGATTTTTACTCAGTATGCAGGTCATACATTGCGAAAGCTCTCACCCAATGGAGTAGTATCTCCACCTATTGCAGCTGGTTACCCTTTGAGTGGACCTGTAGGTTTATGTTATGGACCGGATAGCAGCTTGTATATCGGAAACTTCACTGATAGAAAGATATTGAAGCTGGATAGTGGAAGATTGACCTATATTGCAAGAGTTCCCGGAGCCAACGGCACAAACCTAGGTTTCATCACTTTCGCTGGCAATTATATCTACGGAACTGCCTTCCAAGAGAATAAGATCTATAGAATAGATCCTACTGTCCTAAATACTGTCTTCCTTTATTCCGGAAGCACAGCGGGGAACACCAATGGTAGTTTAGGTCAAGCCAAGTTCAACGGTCCAAATGGAATTCTTGCCAGCAGTGGAGGAGATACCCTCTTTATCTCTGATTTCAATACCGGTGATATTAGAATGATCTACAATTTATCCACTTCCATTAATGAGTGGACAAGTCAGGATGAGTTTTCAGTCTATCCCAATCCTGCCAACGGTTTTTTCTATGTAAACACTAGCAAAGCAGAGAAGTATCTAGTGAGAGTGATGGATCAGACCGGGAGAACTTTGAACGAAATAACTAGCTATGAAAACAAAGCTTTGATAGATATTGGGCACTTACTCAAAGGAATCTATCTCATAGAAATTAGCACAGAAAAAGGTAGAATGGTAAGAAAGTTAGTTAATCATTAGCCTGCTCAAAAGCTGTCGATAACCCTTGCCCAATTGGGTAGATGGCAATGCCCTTCACGATGTGATTCAAAGACGTTCTTATAGAGCACCTCATTATTTTGTATAACCCAATAATAGCCAACGTTCTGCTCCTCAATAAAATAAGTTGAGTCATTGATGAATTCATGCAGACCTTCAGTAGAGGAGAAGATCTGGTTCTTTCTAAAGACCTCATCTTCAATGATCGAGATCTTGCCAGTCCTAAAATCATACTGAGCCAGATTGGAGTAGAAGTCACCTGCATCCTCCAGTATAGTTCCCTCCTTTGGATTAGGTCTGCTGACCTTTGTCCAATGCGGGTAAGCATTATTATTGAAGATAGTAAGGGTGGAATCATTGTGAAAATCAATATCATGCTGAGCAGAAAAAGGACCTTCGATCACTTTCAGCACTTCATTGCTTGAGGGTCTGTAATGAACCACTATGCTTGACTGTTTGATACTTAAGAACAGATCTCCTTCTTCATAGAACTCGGTTGTTTTTAAGGCAGGTTGAATATCATTCAAGTGGAAGGGGTCCTTTGCAGTAGTAGCTTGAAGGATATATCCAATGAGATCATTCGATCTTAGGATCTCGGTAATGGATTTGTGAAAGAGGATCTTGCCATTGTTCGCGTCTATGTTGGTGATATAATCATCATCATAGTAGACGGT
>JAUIGQ010000183.1 GCA_030429925.1 Bacteroidia bacterium
TTTCTATATAGTCTTTGCTGTAAGGGTCAGTAGTTTTCTCAACGAAGTCAATTATTGCCGACTTTGCATTTCCATCCTTCCAGGAAGGTAACGGATCTTCTTGAACAGTTTTCTTCTCAGTTTCAGTATTGCAGGAGAAAACAAATGAAACTACAATAAATAAGAAAGTGAGCTTTATAAATATCTTCATTTTACTTGATTGCTTATTCTTGTATAAGGTTGAATTATGAGCGTAAAGAAACGAAAAGAACAATAATAATTGGCACTTAATGCAAACATATTCAGGCGAATAGCATCCATTTTTATCTTGGCCATTGGACTGTTCTTCTATTCTTCTACAAGAGCTCAGGATGGTAGTGAACAACAGATCTGGTTGGATATTAATCCGCATTATATGCTCAACGATAATATAGAGTATTATGGTGATGCAGGGTATAGAAGTAGTATTCAAGGTGCGAAATGGAGCAGACTTCACTTACGGCCATCACTTCGTTATAAGCCAAATCCATTGTATCAATTTCACGGTGGACTGGGCCTCTTCTTCATATTCTCTGAGAATTCAAACGAGAGGTTTGAATTTAGGCCATGGCAGGGTTTCCGATTGAACTGGCCGAGTGGTGTCAAATACTATTTTACACACAGACTGAGGTTTGAAGAAAGGATCTCAAGTTTTAATCCTGATAAGCAAGACCAAAGGAGCTTTGAATTAAGAATGCGCTACAAGCTATCTTTCAACTATGATCTACATTACATCAATGAAACCAATAAGCTTTATAGTTTAGCTTATATGGAATTGTTCTATCCGCTTATTGATGAAGTGGATGAGTTCTTCAGAAACAGAACCAGAACCGGACTTGGGGTTGGGTATGAGATGTTTGAAAAGTATAAGATTGAGCTGATCATGAACCTTCAAAGATCTCGCTATGTTCCTGAAGATGATTTGCGAGTTTCTCAATATGCTTATCAAGTCTATTTTCATTGGTATTGGAAGAGAAAAGAGGAAAAGAAAGCTAAAAGAAAAAAGCAGAAAGCAGAAAGCAGAGATATGGGTGATTGATCAATTAATTTGATCACTTCAATCGAGCATATTCAAAGGAAGGGGCTCCCTTAATGCCGTTTGAATCATAGAAATCGAGAAATCGCAGCAAATAGATCCTGCCTCAGGCATCTTTAACGGTAAAGTTCGTACCTGCCACTCTCAACTCTTGATATCTGAAACTTCCAGCGTTCTAGTTGACTGCCATCCTTGGCGAAACCCCTATCCAATATAAAGACCCTGTTGTTGTTCTTAATATTTCCAACTGCCAATCCTCTGTGGGGTATTTTGAAACTATTGTCGATTTATGATGATATTTAATGCTGAATTCAGATCAAATGGGAAATAGAAGAGAATTTTTAAAGAAGGGATTTATTGGAGGATTAGGCATAGTGGCCTTGAACCCGCTCTTAGCAAAAGGAGGAAAGGTCAGGACAATATCTTATAGAGAGCTCAATAAGCTTTCTATGAATAATGATTGGGAATCGATAAGAACTGAGTTCCTGTATGAGCAAGAAAACTCCTATTTGAACACAGCTAGCCTGGGACTTTCACCCAAATTAGTTGTCCAAACTATCAATGAATCAATAGTTGATCTAGAAAAGAAAGGCAGAGATGGTAGATGGCTGTTTAAGGATTGCCGAGCCAAGCTCGCTAAGTTGGTGAATGCTTCAGAGGAAGAAATTGCCATCACTCGCAATGCCACTGAAGGAATGAACATTGTCGCTAGATCACTTAAACTCAAAGAAGGGGATGAGATCCTTCTTTCTAAACACGAACATATTGGTGGATCTGCACCTTGGTTGGCTTTACAGAAGGAAATAGGTGTGAAGATAAAGGTCATCGACCTTGATCTTAGCGGATTAAAAAATCTTCAGTTGATCAAGGATGCGGTCTCTGAAAAGACAAAAGTCATTTCCCTTTCGCATCTGCTATGCACCACCGGTATGGTGTTACCGGCAAAGGAGATCGCTGCCTTTTGCAGAGAAAAGAAGATCTATTCATGTTTAGATGGTGCTCAAGCTCTGGGATGCATTCCAACTGATCTCAAAGAAATTAATCCCGACTTCTACATAGCTTCAGGTCATAAATGGCTTTTCGGTCCAAAAGGCACCGGAATGCTCTACATCAACAGTTCAGTGATCGATGAATGCAAGCCAACTTTTGTGGGAGCTTATACAGATAGTGATTTCGATCTTCTAAACCAGCAAATGGAATATCGCACTGTGGCGGAAAGAGAAGAGTACGGTACCCGGAATGCCTCTATAGTCAAAGGAATGGAAGCTTCCATCGACTTTATTCAAGCAATAGGTATAGAGAAGATCAAGAAAAGAGGTATGGAGCTTAGCAACTATTTAAGAGAAGCCTTGAATGAGATCAATTCCATTGAGATACTAAGTCCAAGTGCTGAGGAGTATGCTTCACCTATTTTGACCTTTAGGTTCAAGGGGAGTCCCAATGCTGAGATCGTATCCCTATTAAGATCTAACAACAATCTAGTGATCCGACATATCTATGAGGGAGGCTTGGATGCTATAAGGATCTCCAATGCAATCTATAACTCTGAAAAGGATCTAGATCGACTGATCAATGCAGTCAAATCAATATAGACTATGAACAAGGTACTTAGGTGGACCTCAATTGTTTCCTTGGCGGGAATCCTCTTCGGATTTGATACGGTGGTCATTTCAGGAGCTGATAAGGCCTTGCAGGAATTATGGGGCTCTTCAGATGCCTTTCATGGATTTGTAGTAATGGGCACTGCTCTCTGGGGAACCGTATTAGGGGCCTTGGTAGGTGGTTATCCAACTAGGATCTGGGGTAGAAAAAAAAGCTTGATCATGATCGGTTTCCTCTATTTGATATCTG
>JAUIGQ010000184.1 GCA_030429925.1 Bacteroidia bacterium
ACCACTTAACTCATAACTTAGATTGTAAGGCAATTTCAGTTTTTTGAATTCCCTCACCATTCTTTTAGAATAAGTGATCAGGTAGATCTTTTCTGCCGGATAATCCAACTTTTTCAGCTCCCTTTTCAATCGTCGGATCATAATATAGCCCCACATCTTATCCCACTCATCATCATGACAATCTGAAATACTTCTGAGGTCTAAATGGATCTCTAGATCACTTCCTCTTTGTTTACAGAGCTCGAATACTTTATCAAGACCTATGATCTTCTCAGAATGGAACCAGTCGAAAGGGAGACCTAATTGATAATTGATGTTCTCTAAGTCTTCCAAATTAAGGTCTGCAGGACAACCACTTTGGGTAGTCTTACTTTCCAGCATATTGTCGTGATACAGCACAAACTTCTTATCGGCAGTCATATGCACATCTACCTCAATACCATCTGCTCCCTCATCAATTGCCTTGGCAATTGAAGTTAGACTATTACTTGGATAAGGATTAAAAGGGATCCAACTGGAAAAGCCGGAACCGGCATGACCGATAACTCGAACTTCTCCACTTAAGTTATTGAGATCAGCCTTGTCATAGCTAACACAAGAACTCATCATGAAGACTAGAGAAAGGATATATATATGGAGGGATTTCACCCTGCTAAAATTACCCTTATGGAATTTAGTATTCTAAACTTTTGATGCTCTTTTTCGATCTGTTTCATTGAGCATTATTTTTCGAATTCTCAATGAAGCAGGAGTTACTTCAACATATTCATCTGCCATGATATATTCTAAAGCCTCTTCCAAAGAGAATTTAATGGCGGGAGCAATCCTCACTTTATCGTCTGCACCTGAAGATCTCATATTCGACATCTTCTTGGTTTTGGTAATGTTAACAACAAGGTCTCCTGCTCTATTATTCTCCCCAACCACTTGTCCGCCGTAGATATCTTCATTCGGATTGACAAAGAACTTTCCTCTATCTTGCAAATTATTCAATGAGAATGGAATTGCTTTTCCGGTTTCCAATGAGATCAATGATCCATTTTGTCTACCTGGGATCTCACCTTTAAAAGGCTGAAACTCTTTAAAACGGTGTGACATGATTGCCTCTCCTGCTGTTGCAGTCAGTAAGTAGTTTCTCAATCCTATAATACCTCTGGAAGGAATTTCGAAATCCAAGATCATACGATCACCCTTCGGCTCCATATTTAGCATTTCACCCTTGCGCTGATTCACAACTTCTATGGCTTTTCCACTAACTTCTTCCGGAAGGTCAATTGTTAGTTCTTCAACTGGCTCATGCTTAATACCGTCAATCTCCTTAATAATAACTTGAGGTTGTCCGATCTGCAGCTCATACCCTTCTCTTCTCATCGTTTCAATAAGCACTGATAAGTGCAATACACCTCTACCGAATACATTAAAAGAATCCGCTGAACCGGTATTTTCAACTCTTAATGCCAAGTTTCTCTCCAGCTCCTTGGTCAAACGATCTTTAATATGTCTTGAGGTCACAAATTTCCCTTCTTTCCCAAAGAATGGAGAATCGTTGATCGTAAAGAGCATACTCATGGTAGGCTCATCGATCTTAATACTTGGCAAAGCTTCAGGAGCTTCAAGATCAGCTACAGTGTCACCAATTTCGAATCCTTCAATCCCAACAATGGCGCAAATATCTCCGGCTTCAACTTTCTCAACCTTTGCTTTTCCCATGCCTTCAAAGACATACAATTCCTTGATCTTGCTCTTGCTTATGCTGCCATCTCTCTTTACCAGTGAAACTTGCTGATTCGCCCTCAATTCTCCTCTTTGCAAGCGACCAATGGCTATTCTCCCAATGAAAGAAGAGTAATCCAATGAAGTAATCAATAGTTGTGTATTTCCTTCAGGAGGCTTTGGTGCAGGAATATGCTCAACAATAGCATCCATCAATGGAATGATATTATCGGTAGGCTTTTTATAATCTTCACTCATCCAGCCTTGTTTGGCTGACCCATAAATGGTTGGAAAATCTAATTGCTCTTCTGTAGCTCCCAAATTGAACATCAGATCAAAGACTTTTTCCTGCGCTATATCAGGGGTACAGTTTTCCTTATCTACTTTGTTCACTACAACAATTGGCTTCAATCCCAGCTCAATTGCCTTTTGAAGTACAAAGCGAGTTTGAGGCATAGGTCCTTCAAATGCATCTACCAATAAGAGCACTCCATCAGCCATATTCAAAACCCTTTCAACCTCTCCTCCAAAGTCGGAGTGACCGGGGGTATCGATAATATTAATCTTAAGATCCTTATAGAATACAGAAACGTTCTTGGCAAGGATGGTGATTCCTCTTTCTTTTTCTAGATCATTGCTATCCATGATCAACTCTCCCGGAGTTTCATGATCACTAAACAATTTGCCGGTGACTAGCATTTTGTCGACCAATGTTGTTTTTCCGTGATCAACGTGAGCAATTATAGCAATGTTCCTGATATTCATCTGTATCGATTTTGAGGCCGCAAAAGTACTTCTAATTCTTTCTTGAAAGTAAAATAGATATAGTTTGAGGGCTTTTAATAAGTTTGTTTTTTGATCTTTTATCCAGAGCGGTTGATTTACCGCTATTTCTATGAATAGAATCTATCTGAATTTGCCATTCACTTTATTGATGATCCTGATCTTGATCATCGGGGCCGGCTACCTATTTTCTCCTTATATGGAGCTATATCCGGCCTATGTACATTCATGGACTCAGTCTGATAGATTGGCAATCGCCATGAACTTTCAGGAGAATGGCTTTGACTTTTTTCATCCGGCAACATATAATTTGCTAACGAAAGATGGAGTAACACAAGTAGACTTCCCTATTCACGATTATTTGGTGGCGCTTCTTTCCGCTCTATTTAAAACGAGTATTGTCACA
>JAUIGQ010000056.1 GCA_030429925.1 Bacteroidia bacterium
GCTCCTCTGGAAGTGAAATAGCTCAAAGAGATTAGGAGAGCAAAATACGCAAGCAACAGAAAAACAATTGCAATAGGACTCATAATCTTGGGCGAAGAAAGCAATTATTTCAAAGTCTAATACTAATTGAGACAAGAAGTATTCAACAGCAATCCAATTATGATTGTAATTTTGACTCAAACGAAAATCTCTTGGAAGACTATCCTTCAAAATTATTGGCCAAAGCTGTTGAACAGCTATCTACACTGCCGGGAATTGGCAGGAGAACAGCCCTCAGACTTGCCTTGCATTTGCTAAGACAAGAAAAAGAGGACGTAAGCACTTTAGGTAATGCCATCATCAATTTAAGGAAGGATATCAATTACTGCTCTGAGTGCTACAACATTTCTGACCTAGAACTATGTGATATTTGCTCAAGTCCCAAAAGAAATAGCAATTACATCTGCGTGGTGGAAGACATAAGAGATGTTATGGCCATTGAGAACACTGCACAATTCAAAGGAAAATACCACGTTTTAGGGGGTATCATCTCACCTATGGATGGCATTGGACCATCTGACCTCAGGATCAACGAACTTGTTGAGAGAGTAAAGAAAGGGGAAGTTGAAGAGGTGATCTTAGCATTGAGCACTACCATGGAAGGAGATACCACTAATTATTATATATACAAACAGCTTAAAGAGCTTGATGTGAAAGTTTCAACTCTAGCGCAAGGTATCTCAAGTGGAGACGAATTGGAATTCGCAGATGAACTCACCTTAGGTAGATCCTTACTGAATAGAATTCCTTACGAATCTACTTTCGCCAAGTAAATATGCCAACTCTCAGCATTATCATTGTTAACTATAATGTTCAGTTCTTCCTGGAGAACTGCCTGCATTCAGTTTTCAATGCACTTAAAGGGATAGAGAGTGAAGTGATTGTTGTAGACAACAATTCAGTGGACGGTTCATTGAAGATGCTTGCGCAAAAATTCCCTCAAGTTAAACTGATTGAAAATAAGGAAAACCTTGGTTTTTCCAGAGCCAACAATCAAGCGATGAAAATAGCAAAAGGTGAATTCCTTTTGCTACTCAATCCGGACACCGTTGTAGAAGAAGATACATTCAAGATCTGCATAGACCATTTTAGGAAAGATGAAAAAGTGGGTGGTATTGGTGTGATGATGCTGGATGGGAAAGGCAATTTTTTGCCGGAGTCCAAAAGGGGGCTTCCCACCCCTTCAGTAGCTTTTTACAAGATCTTCGGACTTTCAACCCTGTTCCCACATTCAAAAAGGTTTAGTCAATATCATCTGGGACATCTATCAAAGGATCAAAACCACGAGGTAGAGATATTGAGTGGAGCATTCATGATGATCAGAAAAAAGGTAATTGATGAGATCGGAATGTTGGATGAAAGCTTCTTTATGTATGGAGAAGACATTGATCTCTCCTATAGAATAACCAAAGCTGACTATAAGAACCTCTACCTGGCAGACACTTCAATTATTCATTATAAAGGAGAAAGCACAAAGAAAAGTAGCATCAATTATGTCTATGTTTTTTATAGAGCAATGGCCATATTTGCCAAAAAGCACTTCTCTCAAACCAATGCCAAGCTTTTCTCATTTCTGATCAACCTTGCTATCTACTTGAGAGCAGGCATTGCAGTAGCTACCAGAACCATTAAGAAATTTATACTCCCACTGCTGGATGCTTTCTTTTTATTTGTGGGTATACAAGCATTCAAGAATTATTATGAAGATGCTGTAAAATATGTGGAGGGCGGAAGCTACCCTATAGAGGTAGAAACCTATGGCATCCCGATGATCGTTTCTGTTTACATTCTCTCCCTCCTTATGAACGGCAGTTATTTGATCCCGACTCCCTTCAATTCTCTCATCAGAGGAGTGTTTTCAGGTTCTTTGCTCACATTGATCATTTATTCATTACTAGATGAGTCGTACCGATTTTCAAGAGCCATCATCTTGTTCAGTATTCTATGGAGCTTATTCATGATACCTGCATATCGATATCTTCTTCACTTACTAAAGATCAGGAGGTTTAGAAAGGCTAAGGACCAGCGAATAGCCATCATTGGCAAGAAGGAAGAGATCATCAGGATCAATTCTTTTCTTCTTGATACACCGGCAGAGCCTCAATTGATCGTTACAATCAGTGCTGATGAAGAAAATGATGGATATGACTACACAGCTAAACTCTATCAACTACAAGATATTATTGAGATCTATGATATCAATGAAGTGATCTTTTGCTCTAAGGATATTAGCTCAAAAGAGATCATCCGACAAATGGGAATGATAGAGAAACCGGAAGTAGACTTTAAGATCGCACCACCTGAAAGTCTCTACATCATTGGGAGTAATTCTATCGAAAGTTCAGGGGAGTATTACATCTTGGGATCCAACGCCATTCTCAAACCCATCAATCAAAGGAACAAAAGACTTCTGGATATCAGTCTGTCTATCTTCTTACTTATACTCTCACCTATTTTGATGATCTTCATGAGAAAAAGTCTGAACTATATTTGGAATATGTGGAAAGTATTGATCGGTAAGTATTCCTTTGTTGGCTTCAGTAAATTGTTCAAAGAAAATGATGAAGAGCTCAGGATCAAATTGGGAATATTAGACCCTTCAGATCTATACGACAGTGATACCATTGATGAGCATGCTCTTGAAAAAATGAATTTCGAATACGGCAGGAATTATAGCTTAAGTAAGGATCTGGAGATCATTTTCAAGAACCTATTTCAGCTTGGAAGGAAGGTTTAAGCTAAAGAGCTCAGGGAAAACAGATCAGCTTTAATTGTCGCTGGTATCCTTCCGAAAAAGTACATTTAAGATAGTAGATCCCCTCAGCCAATTCCTCAACATTCAATCTGACAAAACCTCTATAGAGGATCTTTATATCTCCACCCTTGAAAGGGATCTCAATTCCATTGTGACCGTATAACTTTATTACCTCTAGTCTCCCAAAAGAAGGCTCATGCTTCAAAAACACCTCAGTTGAAGAGGGATTGGGGTAAAGATAAACACCTTCATCACTCAAGGGAGTATCCCCTTCTACACTATCAATGGCAGAGAACTCTGCATCATCGATCTTTAAGCGATAATAGAACTTGTAATTATTCAATGCTCTAGTATCGATCCATTGATAGCTTTCCTCATTTGCAGCCCCACCACAGACTCCCGGATAGGTGTAAATGGTAGTAAAAACCTCTTTGTCATTGCTTCTTTGAACTTGAGGGGATTGACAACTCACATTGGCTTTAAGTGTCCAACGAACCTCCACAGCATTTCTGCCATCTAAGCGTTCGGCACTGAAAGCAGCCAATCTTTCCCCCTGTGCTTTGAGAAGATCAGCTGAAAGAACAAGAAGAAATAATATAAATAGACTTTGATAATTCTTCATATCAACTGCAGAAATAAACGATGAGCGAACTTTAAAATTGCTCATAGCTGCAATCAAAATTTAGTTAATTTTGCAGTCTAAAGCTAGGATTGCTATGGCAGAAATAGAATTGATCATGCCCAAAATGGGTGAAAGTGTGGCAGAAGCCACAATTACCAAATGGCTTAAATCTGAGGGTGAGGAAGTAGAGGCTGAAGAGGCCGTGTTAGAGATTGCTACAGATAAAGTAGACTCTGAGATCCCTTCTCCTGAGGAAGGTGTGATCAAAAAGATCCTGTTTCAAGAAGACGAAGTAGTTCAAGTGGGTCAGGCAATTGCCATCATTGAGGTTAATGGAGCCGAAGCTCAACCGGCTGCAGCAGCCCCTGCTGCAGAGACTAGTGAAAAGGCTGAAAAGATCGAAGCACCATCCAATGGAGTTGAAAAAGCCCCAGAGCTTGCTGCTGAAACTTCTTCAAGCAATGGGAAGATCCTCAAGCATTCCTCTTCAGGCAAGTTCTTCTCTCCTTTGGTTAGAAGTATTGCTGAGAAGGAAGGAATTTCACAAAGTGAGTTGGAGGGAATAGCTGGAAGCGGCAATGGAGAGAGGGTTACCAAAGATGACCTATTGAACTATATTTCTTCCAAGGGCAGCGGCTCTTCAGCTCCTGCTCAAGCTAGCAAGCCAAAAGAAGAGACTAAGACGCCAACACCTAAAGCGGCAGTTAGTCTTCAAAATGGAGACGAGGTAATCCAAATGGATAGAATGAGAAAACTCATTTCTGACCATATGGTAGATTCTAAGAGAACTTCTGCACACGTTACTTCATTTGTGGAAGCTGATGTTAGCAATATGGTGATCTGGAGAGAAAAGGTGAAAAATGAATTCTTGAAAAGAGAAGGAGAAAAGATCACCTATACACCTTTGATCATGGAGGCTGTTGCCAAAGCGATCAAAGAGATGCCAATGATCAATGTTTCTGTTGATGGAGACACTATCATCAAGAGAAAGAACATCAATCTTGGGATGGCCACTGCCCTGCCTTCAGGAAACTTGATCGTGCCTGTTTTGAGAAATGCAGATCAGAAAAATCTATTGGGCTTAAGTAAAGAAGTTAACGATCTTGCCAATAGAGCTAGGAATAACAAACTTGGTCCGGATGAGATCCAAGGCGGCACCTTTACCGTTACCAATGTTGGAACTTTTGGCAATGTAATGGGAACTCCAATTATCAATCAACCACAAGTAGCCATTATGGCTGTTGGTGCTATCAGGAAAAAACCTGCCGTGATCGAAACCCCTTATGGTGATACAATTGGAGTTAGACATATGATGTTCTTATCACTTTCTTACGATCACAGGGTAGTTGATGGGTCATTGGGTGGAAGCTTTGTGAAAAGAGTAGCTGAAATACTCGAATCCTTTGATATTGACAGAGATATCTAATAGCTAATTTTCGATGAACAGTAGAAAGTTCACTATTAAGCTATTTAAACTGTAGTTTAATTAAGTGAATAGGATATATTTGTAAGCGACAGCTTCTTGCTATATTTATCTACTATGAAAAAGAGCTTATTTGCCACACTTACACTCTTCTTGAGTATTTCCCTTTCCCTATTCGCTCAGATGAGCGAAAAAGAAAAATTTGTTGAAGCCCTTTATTTAATGGATGAGAAGAGGTTCAATGAAGCAAGACCTTATTTAGAGGAACTGCTTGAAAAGAACCCTGATAACGCAAACCTCAATTACAATATGGGGGTTGCACTTGCTCATTCCTTTCAACATGATGAAAAAGATAGTGCTCTGCATTATTTTGAAAAGGCCATTGAACATGTAAGTCCAAACTACACCCCTTATTCTGCTAGAGAAAAAAAGGCCCCCGTTGATGCTTATTATTACTACGCTCTAGCCTTGCATGCCGACAATCAATTCGATGCAGCCATGCAAGCTTACACTAAGTTCGAGACCTATATTAACGACAAGCACTACCTCTATGAGCAGGTTGAGAACCGGATCAAGCAGGCAAACTACGCCAAAAGAGCTATTGATAATCCAAGAAATGTTGAGATCATCAATCTTGGTGAACAATTGAACAGCAGGTTTCCTGAGTATAGTCCAGCCATTCGAATTGATGAGTCTGCCATCTATTTTACATCAAGGAGATTGCGACCTGATAGTTCAAACCTTGGATTGATAGACCCTATTGACGGCATGTATCTTGAGGACATCTATGTTGCTTTCAATGAAGATGGTAAATGGGGTGCACCGAGATTACTTAATATCAGTACATCGGGAAATGAGGCAACCCTCAACCTATCAGTGGATGGTAGGACACTTTACATCTATAAGGGTGTTAAGAACAATGGAGCCTTATTGGAAAGTAAGTTGGTTTCTGATTCTGCCGGTTATGAAACTTGGTCGAAACCTAAGCTCTTGGGCTCAGATATTAATTCCAAGGCCAATGAATCTCATGTTACCATATCGCCCGACAACAGAACATTGTATTTTACAAGTGATAGAGAAGGTGGTTTTGGGGGGATGGATATCTACTTCTGCAGAATGCTTCCTAATGGCAAATGGGCTGAAGCGGTAAATGCAGGCCCGATCTTGAACACTAAGTTCAATGAAGATGGAGTATATATGCACCCGGATGGGAAGACACTTTATTTCAGTTCTGACGGACATGAAGGCATGGGAGGATATGACTTTTTCACATCCACCAATACTGATAGTGGATGGACTACCCCTGTAAACCTTGGTTATCCAATTAACTCCGTAGATGATGACATCTTCTTTGTAACCACTCCCGATGGCAAAAGAGCCTATTTCTCTTCCTTTAAGTCCGGCGGACAAGGTGAGAAGGATATCTATATGCTTCAGCTGATCGATGCAGAGGAAATTAACCTTACTCTTTATAGAGGAGAATTTGTTGATATAAGAACCGGCAAACCACCAAAGGGTGCTATGGTCTCAATTACCAATAATTATTCTGGTAAACCTATTGGCTACTATACACCCAGGGAAAGGGATGGACAATTCTCTGCCATTCTTGAACCTAACAACTCCTACCATTTTATATATGAGGCGGATGATTATGAAACCTATGAAGAAGATATCTATGTACCTGAAGGAGCTTCCTATCAAGAGATCTACAAAGACATTAAGTTAAAGCCTGTTAGAGTTGGCCAAGGAATGGAGGGCATTACCCCTGCAGCATTGGCTAAGGCAACTGTGAGCGGTAGCTTAATGACCAATGACACAGCCGTTGCCAATCAAGAGCTTACTTTGATGGATGAGCAAGGTAATGTTGTTTATACCACCAAGACCAATGATCAAGGTGGTTTTGAATTTACGGAATTGGACCCTTCCAAAACCTATCTGCTAAAATTAGGTGCAGCAGCAACTGCGTCCTTCCTCACTTATGATCTGGATTTGAAAAACGACAGAGGAGAAGAGCTGGTGTATACCAAGAAGGACAATAAGACAGTTGTATTTGTGCCATCGAAGTACCCTTTCGAATTCTATGGAATTTCTGCTAGAGCACTTGCAGGAACAGTCAAAGGTGCCAATGGGCCAGTTGAAGGCTTGGTTGTTCGCTTGGAGGATGATAAAAAGACTTTGATCCAGCAAACAGAGACAGATCAGAAGGGACAGTTCAATTTCCAAAAGCTCTCATTAGAAAACCAATACAGATTAGTATTTGATGGGGAATTCCCTGATGATCCGGAAATTACAATTACCAATGAATTTGGTGAGGAACTTACCTTCAGAAGAGTTGGTGATGGTATCTTCGAATACGTTCCAAAGGCTGCAGAAGCAAAAGCCTCTCAGATCGCCGGAAGTCTGAAAAAGAATGGAGCTCCTGTTGCCGGAGTTAGCATCATGCTCCAGGATGATCAATCCAATGTGGTCCAACAGCAAGTTACCGACGAGAATGGAGAGTTCGTATTCTCTAATTTGGATATGGACAAGCGATACAAATTGATCATGGGAGAAGGATTTGACGATGCCGAACTGATCCTGACCAACGAATTTGGAGAAGAACTCACTTTTGTTAGAACAGGTGATGGGGTATATGAGTATATACCTGCCGGAGAAGTTGCCGGCTCTACTATAGCGGGCGTTGTTACAAAGAACAATGTTCCTGTAAGTAATTTGAATATCAAGTTAACAGATGAAACCTCTAACGTTCTTCAGCAAGTTGTGACTGATGACAAAGGGGAGTTCAATTTCACTAACCTGAACCTCGATAAGAAATACAGGCTGATCTTTGAAGGAGATTATCCAAATGATCCTGAATTGATCTTATTGAATGAGTACGGTCAAGAGCTAAGATTCCAGAAAGTTGGAGAAGGTATCTATGAATATATACCCGGAAGAAAGTCCAAGAAAGGAACAGAGTTCAAGGGTACTGCAACCTCAGGTGGCAGACAATTGGCCAATGCCAAGATCACTTTGATGAACGACAAGGGTGATATTTATCAAGAAACCACTACCGATTCATCCGGTGTTTTCAACTTCAAGTATCTGGACTTGAATCAATCTTACATTCTTCTTGTTGAAGGTGCTGATGATCCCCAGATCGTTGTTACTAATGAGTTTGGAGAAGAGCTTGTATTTGTTAAAACCGGAGAAGGGAGGTATGAATACATTCCTGAAGGTAAAAGCAAGAAAGGCAGCGTAATGGCTGCGAATGTAAAACAAGGAGATAAACCTCTTGGTGGATTGATCGTGAACCTAAAAGATGAAAAAGGAACATTGATAGAAACCCAGAAGACCAATGATATGGGCAACTTCAAGTTCACACAGTTGGATCTCGATAGGAAATACATCCTAGAATTTGAAGGCGACTATCCTGATGATGCCATCCTTGTGATCACTAATGAGTTTGGAGAAGAGCTGATGTTTGCTAGAGTTGGAAAAGGAAAGTATGAATACATTCCTAAAGGCAAATCTAAGAGCGGTACTGTCATAGCTGCCAATGCATTGATAGGCAAGGCCCCTGCAGCTGGCCTCAAGTTAGATCTTAAGAATGCCAAAGGACAGATCATAGACACTCAGATCACCAATGATCAAGGATCATTTGTCTTTACCCAATTGAATCTTGATGAAAGATATTCAGTGGAAGTAAACGGTGAAGTGCCAGACAACTTGCAGCTGATCTTCAAGAATGAGTTTGGAAATGAGCTAACCTTTATGGAGGTTAAGAAGGGAGTTTATATGTATGTTCCAAGACCAATTGGTTTCCCATTGAAGGCATATACTATTGGAGTTAAGGATGAAGTGGCATACAAAGACACTTATCCTCAACCACAAGAACTGAAAGATGTAATTGCTTACTTCCAGAAGTATTTCCCTTACAATGCCAAAGACATCACTGAGGACAATAAGGAATTCCAGTCCTTCATTCAGGATATCTCTGAAGTTGTAGAGAAAAGAGGATTTGCTCAGATAATTATCACTTCTAGCGCTTCAAAAGTTCCTACAAGAACATGGAAGTCGAACTCAATATTGACAAAGAGAAGAGCATATGATACCAAGAGGTTGCTAGAAAAGATCTTCAAAGCAAATGGAATTAATGAAGACCAGTACAACTTCGTAGATATCAATACGCTGATCACCGGTCCAAACTATCAAAATGATGCTCTTAAGAACAAGGCGACTTACGAGAAGCATCAGTATGTAAGAATCTTTATCAAATAGGACGAGGTTATCCAAATGAAATTAAAGCTCAAGAAGCCCATAGTATTCTTTGACCTAGAAACAACAGGTGTAGATGTTTCAAAAGACAGGATCGTTGAGATCTCTATTATGAAAATCAGCCCGGATGGGAAGAAAGAGATCAAAACAAGAAGAGTTAATCCGGAGATGCCAATACCTCAGCAAGCTTCTGAGGTACATGGTATCTATGATGAGGATATAAAGGACGAACCTACTTTTAGAGCATTGGCAAAAAGTCTGGCTAAATTTATAGGCAATAGTGATCTTGCTGGTTACAATTCTAACAAATTCGACGTTCCTCTTCTTGCTGAAGAATTCCTTAGAGTAGGTGTTGACTTTGATCTAGAGAACAGAAAGTGTGTGGATGTGCAGAACATCTTTCACAAAATGGAGCAACGAACCCTTGTTGCAGCTTACAAATTTTACTGCAAGAAAGAGCTAATTGATGCTCACAGCGCTGAAGCAGACATCACAGCAACCTACGAAGTTTTAGAAGCTCAATTGGATCGCTATGAAGAACTGGAGAACGATGTTGAGTTCCTGGCAGAATTCTCTGAAAGGCAGAAAAATGCAGACCTGGTTGGCAGGATCGTTTTTGATGAAAACAATGTAGAAGTATTCAACTTTGGTAAACACAAGGGAAAAAGTGTTAGCGAAGTATTCAAAGCAGAGCCTTCCTATTATTCTTGGATGATGGATGGAGACTTTCCGCAGTATACCAAGAAAGTGCTTACCGCAATTAAGTTGAGAGATTTCAATAATTAGATCTTATGAAGATCATTTGTATTGGAAGAAATTATCGGGCTCATGCAAAAGAGTTAAAGAATGAGGTTCCAACAGAGCCGGTGATATTCTTAAAACCTCAAACAGCCATTCCTCCAAAGAAGCATCCCTTCTTCTACCCCGACTTCTCCCAAGATGTTCACTTTGAGGTGGAGCTTGTTGTAAAGATCAATAAGATCGGCAAGCATATAGAAGAACGCTTTGCACATAAATACTACGATGAAATTGGAATTGGGATCGATTTTACTGCTAGAGACATTCAGGAAGAATGCAAGAAGAAAGGATTGCCCTGGGAAAAGGCAAAAGCTTTTGATGGCTCTGCAGCTTTGGGAGAATTCATCCACAAAAAAGACATAGAGGATCTCAACTCAATTGAATTCAGCTTGAAACAAAATGGAGTAGAAAAACAGAAAGGGATCAGCTCTGATATGATATTTTCCATCGATCAGCTGATCTCCTATGTATCAAAATACTTCACTCTAAAGATCGGAGACCTTATCTATACAGGCACCCCAAAAGGGGTTGGACCAATTGAAAAGGGCGACTTATTAGAGGCTTTCATTTACAATAAGAAATTATTGGAGATAAAGGTGAGATAATTAAGAAATCTCCTTCTCAACAAATCGAATTCCCTCTTCCTCTAGTTCTTTCAGGATAGGTTGATACATCTCCTTTTTTATGGGAACATGGATTCCCTTCTCTTCAATACCACCGTTCAATAGTAGTTTAGCAGCAATCCCAACCGGAAGTCCAACACTCTTTGACATTGCGGTAAAGTTTTCATCTCCCTTTAGGACCATGGAGCTATGCTTTTCTTTCAATACTCCATTGAGCTTATAAACGAACTTATGCCACATGACTACCATATCATTGTCATTTTCGGCCAGGGTCCATTTTCGTTCCAAGATCTTCTGAAGGATCTGGGCCGGAGTAGCGTTCTTGAGCTCAACAGGTATATCTTCAAAGCTGTCTAACCATTTTAATTTTTCAAACAATTCAACCTCATCATGTGCTAAGTTCAAATTGTGTCGAAACTTCAGTTCTACAGAATCTGTGGTATTGTATGGAAGAAATAAATTGATGAATGAGCGAAAGGTCAACTGATCAGAATTCTCTATCACATAAGAATCATCGGTAGCTCCTAATTGGACAAATGCATCCCAGGCTCTGCAAAAACCGGGTCTTCGAAGAGTTCCCCTATACATGGTTTGAATGTCTTCTAAACCATATACCTCTCTATATTTAAGTGAATCTCTATTCGCATAACCTTCAAACTTTCCATAGCCTTCAATGTTGATCAATTCAATACGTCTAAATAGCCTGTGATATGGAATATATTTATAGGTTCCTTCCTGAATGAACTTCACCGCGCCGCCTTGACCTGCGATAACAACATTCCTAGGGTTCCAGGTGAATTTATAATTCCACGGATTGTTATCAGATTCAGGAGCAACAAGTCCGCCCGTAAATGTCTCAAAGTCCTTCATTTCTCCACCGGAATCTCTTATGGAATCGATCTGCTCCATGGCCGAGCAGTGATCTATCCCCGGATCAACCCCAATCTCATTGATCATGCAAATACCCGCCTTCAAAGCTTCATCCTCCAAGGCTTTCATCTCTTTTGAAATATAGGAAGCGGTCACCATATGCTTCTTGTATTGGATGCAATCTTTAGCCACATCAATATGCATATGAGCCGGAAGCATGGAGATCACCAAGTCGGACCAATTGACCAACTCCCTCCTATTCTCTTGGTCTTTGATATCCAATTCTACCAACTCTGCCTTCTCGGAAGTCATATTTCTTATTGATTCTGTAAAATGCAGATCTGCAATCTTAACCTCCCAAGATTCTGCCTTTGCATTGGTCAACAAATAGTTGATCAAATAAGAAGCAGACCGTCCTGCACCGATCAATAATATCTTCTTGTTCAAATTATCCATGAGAATCCTCTCTTATTCCTTTAATAGTTTGAGTAGTACAATTTTAATCTTTCCCATTGGTTATCTTTGAAAAATGAAGAGAACTTTTCTGAGCTGGGGATTTTTCTTTGGCATTACTGCAGTTATCTTAGGTGCTTTTGCAGCACATGCCTTAAAAGCAATTTTAGATGAATCACAAATAGAAAGCTTTCAGACAGGAGTGAGATACCAAATGTTTCACGCTTTACTATTGATCCTCTTATCCTTGTTCGATGAATTTAGAAGGAAAGCCATCCTTCTTCTTTTAGTAAGCGGAGTCTTTTGCTTTTCATTTTCTATTTATTTATTGAACCTCAGAGGGCTTATGGGATTGGAGGCTTTCAAATACTTAGGCCCTATAACACCAATAGGCGGCAGCCTGCTTATTATTGCTTGGGGGATTTTATTGTTCAAGGCCATCAAATTGAAAGAACCAACTGATTAAGGTATGTGCGGGATATGTGGGATACTCACAGTTGATGATGTCAATCAGAAAGCCATTGACGAATTAGAGAGATCTGTTAACAGTCTTAGTAAAAGAGGTCCTGATGCTCAAGGGTTAAGTAAGTTCAAACGAGCTGCCTTAGGTCATAGAAGACTATCTATTCTAGACACTTCTGCAAATTCTAATCAACCCTTCTTTGACGAAAGTGGCAGGTATGCAATTGTATTCAATGGTGAGATCTACAATTTTAAAAGTTTAAAGGCAGAGCTTGAAGCATTAGGAAGGAGTTTCAAAACTTCAGGTGATACAGAGGTTTTACTGTCGGCATACCTTCAATATGGCACTTCCTTTTTAAACAAACTAGACGGATTTTTTGCCCTTGCTATTTACGATACTAAAGAGGAGAGTTGTTTACTCGCAAGAGACCGTTTTGGAATTAAACCCTTGCTCTTTTATAACTCTGATAGCTTCTTCGCCTTTGGTTCAGAGATGAAAGCTCTCTTAGAGTTGGATATTCCAAGACAGCTCGACCACAATTCACTTTATACCTATTTGCAGCTGAACTATGTTCCTGAGCCTCATTCCATCATCAAGGATGTAAAGAAACTTGAGCCTGGTCACTACTTAAAGATCGATGCACAAAGAAGATTGCAAAGTATTCCTTTCTATCAGCTTGAATACGATCCTTCAGGAGCAGTTTACTCAAAACTTTCCTTTGATGACGCTAAAAGCAAGTTGATAGAACTACTTGAAAACTCCGTGAAGAATCGTTTGGTTGCCGACGTTCCCTTGGGAACATTTCTAAGTGGAGGAATTGATTCTTCTCTAATCACTGCCTTGGCAAGTAGACATAAAAAGGGGTTGATGACCTTTTCTGTGGGTTTTGAAGGACATGATCAATTCGACGAAAGCGAGCACGCCTTGCTTCTTGCGAAAAAATACAAGACCGATCATCATGCATTCATGCTCAAGGAGAACGAAATGATCGAAAGCCTATATGAAAGCTTGGACTATATTGATGAACCATTTGCCGACTCCTCTTCTCTTGCTGTTCATGCCTTAAGCAAAAGAACCTCAGAACATGTTAAAGTGGCCTTATCAGGTGATGGAGCTGATGAACTTTTTGCTGGGTATAATAAACATAGGGGAGAATTCTTAATGAGGAAAGACGGTGTAAAAGCCAGTCTCACCAAAAACTTGAGTCTTCTTTGGCAGGTATTACCTAAGTCTAGGCATACAAAGGTTGGCAACCTCTTTAGGAAACTACACAAATTCTCAGAAGGCTCCTCTCTAGATATTTCCGAAAGATACTGGCTTTGGGCAGGCCTAATGAATGAAGCAGATGCGGCTAATCTAACCATCAAGAAGGTTGAAGGGGAAGTTTATAGCAGAAGAAAATCAAATCTGCTACAAGCCCTTAACCAATCAAATGATTTCAATAACATCCTGTATACAGACTTAAATATGGTATTATTGGGTGATATGCTCAGAAAGGTTGACCTAATGTCTATGTCATGCGGATTGGAAGTCAGGACTCCCTTTTTGGACCATCAAATTGTAGACTTTGCGTTCAGTTTACCTGTGGAGTACAAGATCAGCGAGTTTTCTACAAAACGAATATTGAGAGAAGCTGCCAAACCCTTTTTGCCAGAAGAATTATACAACAAGCCAAAACACGGATTCGAGGTCCCACTTTGGAGCTGGCTGAACAACGAATTGCACGATCTTGTGCATGAGCAGCTATTATCACAAGAATTCTTACAAGAGCAGAACTTATTCAATGTAACTTACGTAAGCCAACTAAAGAATAAATTAAAATCGAAGAATCCGGCAGATGTCCAGGCGAATATCTGGGCCCTAGTTGTTTTCAACCATTGGTGGAAACGATATATTGCCTAAATTCGACTTTGAAACACCATTTTTAATAGACCAAATCTACCATGCCAAAGATCCTCAGGATCATTAATAGGTTCAACTTAGGGGGACCTACATTCAACGCTGCGCTACTGACCAAATACTTATCTCCCAAATACGAGACTTTGTTAGTGGGAGGAAGAGAGGAAGACTCTGAAGAGAGTTCAAAACATATCCTCAATGAATTGGGAGTAGAGGGTCACCTTATTGACGGAATGCAGAGAGATGTGGGCCTCAAGCACGACAGAGAAGCCTACAAGAATATAAAGAAGATCATTCATGACTTCAAGCCAGATATCATCCATACCCATGCATCAAAGGCGGGAGCAATTGGGAGAAGTGCCGGAATAGCTTATGGAAAAGCAAAGATGGTGCACACCTTCCACGGGCATGTATTTCACTCTTACTTTGGAAGGTTCAAAAGTAGTCTGTATAAGAATATAGAAAGGGTCTTGGCCATGAAAACTGACCAGATCATTGCCATAAGCGATCGGCAGAAACTTGAATTAAGTCGCAGATATAGGATCTGCAAAGGCTCAAAGATAACCGTAGTTCCTTTGGGCTTTGAACTTGAGAAGTTCCATCAAGATCAAGATCTCAAAAGGAAAGAATTCAGAGAACAATTCTTATTGGAAGATGACGAGATCGCTGTTGGTATTATTGGCCGATTAGTGCCAATTAAGAACCACAAGCTCTTTATTGATGCCTTCAAATACAGTTTAGATCACACCAATAAAAAGATCAGAGGATTTATTATTGGAGATGGAAGCGAAAGAGAAAGTTTAAAGCAATATAGCTCTGAACTGGGTATTGACTTTGTCAATGGAGATTTCTCCTCCCAGAAAAAAGCCAGCCTTCACTTCACCTCTTGGATCAAGGGAATTGACACTGTAACTGCCGGCTTGGATATCGTAGCTCTTACCTCGTTAAATGAAGGAACTCCTGTTAGCTTGATTGAAGCACAAGCAGCCAACAAGCCAATAATCACCACAAAAGTAGGAGGTGTAACCAATACCATTCTTCCGAATCAAACTGCTCTGGTTAAAGAGCTGGAAGATCATGAAGGATTCAAACAAAGCTTTCTTGAGCTGATTGAGGATGACCTGCTTAGAACTAAACTTTCACAAAACGGATGGGAGCATGCAAGCAATAAATTCCACTATAAGCGTTTAGTAAGTGATATGGACAAGGTGTATCAAGGCCTTATCAATGGCTCAAAAGTCTGAGAGCAATCATTTATTTGATAGATTTGCAAATTTGACGAGAATTAGAATGAGAAAGATAGGCCTCATAGTTATTGTAATTACACTGATCGCTTCCTCTTGCGCTAAGAGATTGAATCCCAGTCTTATGTTCAAGACTGAGGATGATTTCCAATACGACTCTATTCCCTCTGTAATAGATTACGAATATAAGATTGCCGCCAACGATGTATTGAGTTTTAGACTCTTTACCAATAATGGATTCAAACTTATAGATGCCATATTCGTCAGTCAAAATTTCTTCTCCATTATATAAAACAGAAGCACCTTCTATTGGTAAATTCATGTCATCTAGGACTATACCGAAAATATTGGCCACAA
>JAUIGQ010000185.1 GCA_030429925.1 Bacteroidia bacterium
TGCTGCCTACCTGTTTCCTGTTCTTGACCGGATCACAAGAAATGGTGGTGGGAAAACATCCTGCTTGATCATTGCTCCTACAAGGGAACTGGCCATGCAGATAGATCAACAAGTAGAGGGATTTTCCTATTTCACAGGTGCTTCATCCATCGCCATCTATGGTGGTGGAAGCGGATCTTCCTTTGAAGCTGAGAAAACTGCCTTAAAGGACGGTGCAGACATAATTGTAGCTACTCCGGGTAGATTGTTATCTCATTTAAATATGAAGTACGTCAACATTGGTGAATTAGAGCATTTCATTCTAGATGAGGCAGATCGTATGCTGGATATGGGCTTTGCAGATGATATTAAAAGAATAGCTGAATTCCTTCCTAAGAAGAGGCAAAATATCATGTTCTCGGCAACCATGCCTCCCAAGATCAGAAAGCTTGCTAAGGAAGTAATGAATGATCCGGCAGAAGTTAATATCGCCATCTCTCAAACTGCTGAAGGAATTTTACAAGCTGCGCATATGGCTTATGACGGACAAAAGACCGACCTTCTGCAATACTTGCTCAAAGACAAGGATGAATTGAATAGTATTATCATTTTCACCTCTCGAAAAACTACGGTCAAAGAGATCGTAAGAGCGTTGAAGAAGAGGGGGATGGATGCCGATGGAATATCTTCAGACCTGGATCAAGATGGAAGAGAAGAAGTTCTCAGAAGATTTAGGAATAAGCGATTGAAGATCTTGGTAGCAACAGACATCATTTCCAGAGGAATAGATATTGATTCCATTGACCTGGTTCTGAATTACGATGTTCCCAATGATCCGGAAGATTATGTTCATAGAGTAGGAAGAACCGCTAGGGCCAAATCAACCGGGGTTGCCCTAACCTTCATTGATGTAGATGGTATTAGAGATTTCCAAAAGATCGAACAACTGATCGGAAAGACTGTTCCTAAATTACCTAACCCTCCTGAAATTGGCGAGGGACCTGAATATAAGGTTCAAGCATACAGTAAAGGAAATCACAGGAACAAAGGGAAAAGAAACTTCAGAAAAGGTAACAACCATCGACCGAAAAAGAATGGATGATCAATTAAAACAAAAATTAAGTCCGGAACAATATAGGATCCTTGTTGAGAAGGGAACTGAAAGACCATTTACCGGAGAGTATCTCGACAATAAGGAAGATGGAACTTACCATTGTGCAGCTTGCCAAAATCCACTATTTGATTCCAATACAAAATTCGACTCGGGTTCCGGCTGGCCAAGCTTTTATGATGTAGTGGATAAAGGAAATGTAAAACTGATCGAAGATAGATCACTTGGTATGCAAAGGATTGAAGTGGTTTGCGCCAATTGTGGTGGACATCTAGGTCATGTTTTCAATGATGGTCCGAAAGAAACCGGATTGAGATATTGCATTAACTCAGCAAGCTTAGATTTTAATGGCGAGGAATAATCCAACTTCCCACTTTAGGCACCCACAATATACCTCTCCCCTTCTTCTGCAATATAACTATCAGGGAATATTGGACGAGCTTCCTTTAAAAAGCTTTCTCTGCTTTTATATCTATTGGAGAAATGGCCAAGCAGTAACTTCTTTGCTCCGGATAAATTAGCAATTCTTGCGGCATCCTTTGCGGTAGAGTGATAGGTTTTGCTTGCCCTTTCTCTATCTTTTTCCAAAAAGGTTGATTCATGATAGAGAAGTTCAACCTCAGGTAAGAGTTGCAATAATTCCTCGCTATAAGCTGTATCTGAGCAGTAGGCATACTGAACCGGTGCTTCAAGCGGAAAGCTCAACTTTTCATTGGCTATTACCTTGCCCTCTTCATTTGTATAATCCTCTCCCTTGCTAATTGCCTTTCTGGCAAAGTTTGGAACCTTGTATTCTTTTAATGCTTCAGGATCCAATTTCCTATCCTTTTGCTGTTCCTTAAAGAGAAAGCCAAAAGTGGGTATTCTATGTTTCAAGGGCAGAGATCTTACTTGAACATTCTTATCCTCATGGATCAATTGGTTGGATCCATTCATCTCGTGAAAGAAAGTTTGGTAAGAAAGGTGACTTCCGGCATCCCTAAATTGAATGCGAATGATCTCTTCCAATCCTTTTGGAGCATGAATATGGAGATCTTTTGTTCTTCCTAATAGATGAAGAGTTGACATTAGTCCTACCAATCCAAAGAAATGGTCGCCGTGCAAGTGGGAAATGAAAATATGATTGATCCTTTGGATCCTAACCTTTCTCCGTCTCAGCTCTATCTGAGTGCCTTCTCCACAATCGATCAAATAGAGTTCACTCTCTGTCTCTACTAATTGAGCACTTTGATTGCTATTAAGGGTTGGTAAGGCAGAACCACTGCCTAGAATAAGAACACTAAGGGGCATTAATTCAGATTCTCATCAAAATCCCCCAAGCCCTTTTCCAATTCATCCATAAAGAGGAAGTCCACCGCTTCCTCATAGGTTGGGGTGATATTGAGCACATTGGAAAGTTGAGAGATCTCGATCAGCTTACTAACTGCAGGCTGAAGATTGCAAATAACCAGACAGCCTTTGTTCTCTTTGCAGATCCTATTTGCCACAAGAACCACACTTAAGCCGGAGGAATCACAATAAGAAGAGGCATTAAGATCAATGATAATGTTCTTGACACCCTGACTATTCATCAAGACCAATTCAGTCTTCAGGTCAGGTGCAATCCTGGCTGTAAACTTCTCTTCCTTGAGGGTGATCAAGGTGAATTTGTCTTTCTTTTCTATTTGGTAAGCTGAATTACTCATGCAATTACTGTGAACTCAAATATAAAAAATTAATGGTCAACTAGTTATTTGAAGCCAAAAGATAAAGTACAGCCATTCTGACTGCTACT
>JAUIGQ010000057.1 GCA_030429925.1 Bacteroidia bacterium
GTTGGTCCGGATAGGGAAGAGGTGTTGAGTGAGAATATCAACTTTCAGACTACTCCAACAGATATCAACGCTATCTCCGGAAAAGTAGATTATGAGCAGAAAGTAGGAAAGGGAAAAATGACCCTAGGCTCAAAGATCTCAGAAGTTAATACTTACAACATCTTTGATTTCTACAATGTTGAATCAGGTCAAAGGATCTACAATGCAGATAGATCCAACACTTTTGACTATGAAGAGATCATTGCAGCCGGTTATTTGAACTATGCCTTCTCCTTCAAGAAGTTCAAGTTCCAGGGTGGTGTACGAGCAGAACAAACCTATTCAAAAGGGGAGTTAAAAGCCAACCAAGACATTGAGAACAAAACAGTAAAAAGGGAATATTTGAACTGGTTTCCTTCAGCGGGTCTTACCTGGCAACAGAGCAGCAAGAATTCAACTGCTTTGATCTACAGCAGGAGGATAGATAGACCAAATTATCAGAACCTGAATCCTTTCGAATATCAGATCAATGAGCTGGGTTTTAGAAAAGGAAACCCATTCTTGCAGCCGCAATACACACATAATATCAAATTATCCAACACTTATAACTACACTTTAACCACTAGTTTAACTTACTCCTATGTGAGCGATTTTTTCGCTGAGGTATCAGAAGCAGACGGAGATCGTGTAAGTTTTATCAATACTAGGAATGTGGCCGATCAAGAGATCTATAATTTCAGTGTTAGCTATCCAAAGAAATTTACTAAATGGCTGAGTGTATATGGAAATGCATATACCTATTATGTGAAATTTACTTCCAATCATCCGGATTTCATTCCTATTGATCGATTGGTCTATGGAGGGTATGGACAAATGACTTTTATTCTCTCCAAACAGTATAGAGCTGAAGTCAGCGGCTGGGTGCAAAGTCCTTCCATTTGGAGAGGTACTTTTAGAACAGAAACTTTAGGTGCCTTGAACGTTGCGGTGCAAAGATCTTGGGGAAGCTGGACAGCTAAGCTGTCTTTTAATGACATCCTGTATACAATTCCCTGGAGAGCTCAAAACCGATTTGGTGACCTATATCTTACCGGAACCGGCGGTAGTGATAGCAGGAATGTGCGATTGTATCTCAGCTATGCCTTTGGTCATAAAGATGTAAGGGCAGCAAAGAGAAGAAGCTCGGGAGCAGAAGAAGAGCAAAAGAGAATGCAGCAATCCAATTAGTATTGATTGTTGGAATTCTTCACCTTTGATAAATGGATTCAATAGATAGACTCTTCGGATATCTCAAAACCATTGAAGGCTACATCCCTTATCTTGAAAAAGAAAATTCCGAAGTGTCTAAGGTCAATATTGCCTGGCAACTGGATCATTGTCTGAATGTATTGATCAGCATACCCAAAGCTTTGAGCCAAACGAAAGAAAAGGAGATCAAACCAAAGCCTACTATTTCTTGGTATATCCTTGGAAGCTTGTACTGGATTCCTAGAGGGAAAGCCAGATCACCAAAGATCGTGGCACCTGAAGGAGAACTGACCGAAGAAAAGATCAGAGGCAAAATAAAGGAAGCGGAAAAAGCATTTAAAGCACTAGCAGTACTAAACAAAAATGCTACTTTCCGTCATCCATATTTTGGCGATTTGAATAAAAGCAAAGCCATTCGATTCATGGGAATGCATACTCATCATCACCTGAAGATCTGCAGAGATATCCTAGCCTAAAAGGGAGATCCTATTATTCACTCCCTTCATCCTCAGGCATCAAGATCGCTTGAAAGTAATTCTCATCTAGATAGGCTTTCGCGATCTCATGTATTTCCTCACCTTTCAATGCTTTCACTTTCTCTTCAAACTCCATGATGTCATTAGGGTCGTTACCTTCTCTTTCAGCTCTAACCAACTGTGTTAGCCAAAAGCGATTGGTCTTCGTATCCTCCTTGTATTGGACAAGCATATTCTCTTTCACTTTTTGAAGATCATCTTCTTCAATTCCATTCTCCTTGATCTTCTCAACTTCTGCCAAAGCGGCTTCTGTTAGCTTGTCAACATTTTCCGGTCCACAAGGAAATGAGATAGAAAGAGAAAACTTTCCATAAGGGTACTTCGAAAGTCTGGAACTTGCTCCCACTCCGTAAACACCGCTTTCTTCTTCTCTCAACTTTTCAATTAATTTGATGGTGAGTGCTTCTCCCAATGCTTTGGCAGCCAACTTGTTCACATCCTCATAATTCACTTCTTCTTCCCATTGTATCCTAACAGAACTTTTGGGATCATTACCTCTTTTTACGATCAATTGGTCCTTCTCATCCTTTGGTCGGAAATCTGAATATTTAGGCTCGTCTGATCTGTCTATGCTTGGAAGTGAAGCTATATAGGTTTTTGAGTACTCCTTGATCTTTTCTTCATCAATATTACCTATGAAGAAGAAGTGGAAGTCTCCTATATCAGCAAACCTTTCTCTATACTGCTTATAAGCTAGCTCATAGTCAGCGGCATCCAATTTCTCAACTGTTGGAAACCCGAAATGTCTCTCATTTCCTTTGTTCCTGTATTCCGACACTTCTTCGTTGAAATACATGGAAGGCATGGAGAGAAAGTTTCCAATAAACCCTTTCATTCTCGTGAGGTTAGATTGATAGGCTTCCTCATCTTTGTTCAGATCAGCAGCCAATAGGTGGATCATCTGAAACATATATTCCAGATCTTTAGGGGCAGCTGTTCCGTTGAAACCTTCCTCATAAGTTCCTACAGATGCATTTACATTGTAGATCTTGCCACTTTTGAATTTCTGCAATTCAGTGGGTTTCATGCCGGCAACACCTGTGGAGTTCACAAACATTAAGGCATAGTTACTTTTCTTTAGTTCTTCAAGGTCAATCAAACTATTGCCACCCGGACTGTAGGCTTGGAATAGCACTTCATCATTCTTGAAATCAGTCTTCTTGTAAGTGACCTTAGCCCCATTGCTTAATTCAAGAGTGGTTGTTCCCAACTCTTCGTTCTTTTCTGTTTTTGCGATAGCTCCCGCTTTTGGCATCTCTTTCATTAGGCTTTCCGCTACTGCTTCCTCAGTGTAGGGCTCAACATCCATTTCTTCCACTTCTTTCAAGAGAGCTTTTACTTCTTCCTCAGTGTGCTTTGGTACTCCTTCTTTTTCAGTGCTCATCAATAAGATCACACGGTTGTCTTCATGAATAAAATCATTGATCAATGCGCTAACTTCCTCCAAGCTTATTTCAGGCAAGAATCTCTTATAGTAGCCAAATTCAGCCTTAATACCGGGAATAGGCTCTTCTTCTAAATAATTCCTGATATACTCGCCTAATAATCGGTTACTTTCCATTTTGTCTCGATCATTGTATGACTTCTCCATCCTGGCGAGGATCGACTTCTTGGCCCTTTCCATTTCAGAGGCTATAAATCCATGATCTTGAATTCTCTTGTTCTCAACCAAGATGGTTTTTAGAGCGTCCAATTGTTTTTCAGGACTGCACATTGCATAGCAAGAGTAGGCCTCTTTTGAGCGAGCGAAGGTTCCCCCATGATATCCACTGGCAAATACAAATGGTGGATCCGGTTCATTGGCAATCTCTGAAAAACGATTGTTCAACATGGTTGCGAACAACTCTTCCACGATAGACTGACGATAATCCTTCAGTTGTTTTATTGGCTTCGCATTCTCTCTATCCTTATAATAGATCTGTATTCTATTGAATGCAGTTTCTTTGTCGCTTGTGATAGAAATGAAGGTCTCCTCATGATTGGGTAGATCAAACTCCTTTCTTTCTTTTGGATTCTCAGGCATTTCAATTCCGGAAAAATGCTCCTTGATCTTCTTCTCCATTTCTTCAACAGGAAGGTCTCCCACTGCGATCACGGCCATTAGGTCAGGGCGGTACCAATCTTTATAATAGCTTCTTAGATCTTCATAAGTAAAATTCTCCAATACTTCCTTTGTTCCGATAGGAAGTCGGTCTGCATATTGAGATCCATGCATTAGTTTCGGAAGATAGTCTCTCATCATTCTCTTCTCGGCTCCAAGTCCTAATCTGTATTCTTCCAATACTACACCTCTCTCATCATCAATGGCCGTATCTTCCAGAGTAGCCAAATGTGCCCAATCTTCAAGGATCTGAAAGCCCTTTTCTAATTTTTCAGGATCATCACTGGGGATGGGAAGAATATAGACCGTCTCGTCAAAAGAGGTATAGGCGTTTAGGTCGGCACCAAACTTTACCCCAATGCTTTGAAGGTAATCAACCAGATCGTTCTTCTTAAAATTTTCCGTTCCATTGAAATTCATATGCTCCATAAAATGAGCAAGACCCAATTGTTTATCTGTCTCTAGAATAGAGCCGGCATTCACTACTAAACGCAGTTCAATCTTGTCTTCCGGTTTTTCATTGTGTCTGATGTAATAAGTAAGTCCGTTTTCCAACTTACCGATCTTCACTTTACTGTCGATAGGTAATTGGTCTTCTAGCTTTAGTTCTTGTGCATTGATCTGAAGACCAATGAATACAAAGCTTAGTAGTAGAAGGAAGTTTATTTTTCTCATATCTAATTGGTTTAATATACACTTGTCACTATGCCTTAAAGATACAGCATTAATTGATTTGAGAAAAGGTGAAAGAGAAGAGGTCAGAGAGAGGAGGAAGGAGGATGGAGGAAGGAGGAATCTTTAGACTAAAGACTAGAAACAATGAATAGAGACAACCCATGAACCTAAGCTCACCCATTAACCCCACAACCATTCAATCAAGACAACCCACTATTCAAGACAATCCACCAATCAAGACAATCATCCAATCAAGACAATCATCCAATCCAATAAAGAACATCCTATATATGATATTCTTCTTTTTCTTCTGCGATGATCACATGATAAAAGCCGTTCTTTTCCACTTCCGACTTAAAATGAATTTGACTTTCTTTATTTCCATGAACCAGAAAAAGATCCTGAACCAAGGTAGGGTCCTGACAGGATAGGAATCTCAACAATTCTTGATAATCTGCATGAGCGCTAAAGAAATCAATAGAATATACTTTGGCTTTTACCTGGAAATGTTTTCCGTAGATCCTAACGTTCTCATCTCCTCTCAATAGTCTACCGCTTAGTGAGGATGGCTCGCTGTAACCTATGATCAATATGGCATTTCTGTCATCTTCTATTCCATTGACTAAATGATGTTTGATCCTTCCGGCGTCAGCCATCCCGGATGCCGAGATGATGATACAGGGCTCGTCGATATCGTTAATCATTTTGGAATGCTCCGCCTCCCTTACATAATAAAGCTGATCAAAGCCAAAAGGGTCTTTGCCACTCATAATGAACTTTCTGGTGGCCTCTCCAAAACATTCGATATGGTCCTTCATGATCTCGGTGGCTGAGATGGCAAGCGGACTATCAACGAACACTTTGATCTTGTTTGGACCTTTATTCACTCCCAGTTTGTTCAGCGTATAAACCAGCTCCTGAGTTTTGCCAATACTAAAGGCAGGTATGATCAGTTTACCTCTCTTGTTATAGCAGACTTCATCTATTATATCCTTTAGTTTGTCCTTGACATCTTTCATGGATTCATGCAATCTGTCACCATAGGTGCTTTCGCAGATAATGGTATCAGCCTGAGGGAAAGTTTGAGGTTGTTTTAGGATCTTATTGATATATCTGCCGATATCGCCACTAAAGGCAATCCTGTGGGGCTTGTTGTTCTCTGTTATGGTCAAATTAACAACTGCACTTCCCAATATATGTCCTGCATCAGTGAATTCCAATTCAATTTCATCGTCCACCTTGATCTTTTCATTGTAATCAATTGAATGGAAATGATCCCAGCATTGGTTTACATCATCAAGAGTATAAAGAGGTTTGATCAGTTCTTTTCCTTCAGCTTCTCTTTTTCGGTTGATGTATTCTGCATCTGATTGCTGAATGTGTGCACTGTCTGCCAGCATTATCCTGCAAAGGTCGTAGGTGGCCCGGGTGCAATAGATCCTACCTCTAAAGCCTTGCTTTACCAATAGTGGGATCAGTCCTGAATGATCAATATGGGCGTGTGAGAGAAAAAGATAGTTGAGTTCAATGGGGTTGAAGCCCAGATGACGGTTGCGAATAGCACTTTCTTTTCCTCTTCCTTGAAACATTCCACAGTCCAAGAGGAAGGTCTTTCCGTTCTTTAAGGTGAAGTAATGTTTACTACCAGTTACTTCTCCGGCTGCTCCTAAGAATTGGACTTTCATTCGATCAATTATGCTTTTCTTACAAATTCAGATTTTAGTCCCATGGCACCAAATCCATCTATTTTGCAGGCAATGTCATGATCCCCTTCTACCAATTTAATGTTTTTAACCTTGGTGCCGGCCTTGATGGGGGAAGATGAACCCTTGACAGGCAGTTGCTTGATGACTATCACCGTATCTCCATCTTGAAGCGGGTTTCCATTTGAATCTAGAATTTGTGGACTAGCTGATTCGTTTGTTATTTCTTCGCCTGCGCTTGCGGTAAGCTCCCATTGGTTGCCACACTCCGGACATGTGTAGGAGTTTTCTCCGCTAGCATATCCATAGGGTGAATTGCAGACGGGACATTCTTTTAATTCTTCTGACATAGGGTAAAGGTAGTTCTACCAATGGAATTTTTTATTTTTATGAACCAATATATCATCCGATCGATTCATCTATCACTCATATTCGTCCTAGGTTCAAGATCCTTTGTCAGGCATCTCCTGAGGAGATCCTGGACAGATTGAAAGAAATGAAATCTCAATATAGAGGTAAATTGAAAGGTAGGATCGTAGGGAGCTTGGTGGTTTTAGATATCGTTGAGCAGGAATCTCACTATTGGTCGCCGCAAATGAGCTTTAGAGTAGAGGAAGACGAGTTCAATACGGGTACCACCATCATTGCCGGATTGATCGGACCCACACCCAAGGTCTGGACGATGTTTGTTTTTATTTATGCTGCCTTAGCAATTACAGGCTTCTTTGTCTCCTCCCATGGCGTTTCTAAATGGATGCTAGATCAATATTCTCATACTATTTGGGCTTTTCCATTAGCCATTGTCTTAATGTTTACAGCTTATCTGGCGGGGAGGGAAGGAGAGAGCTTGGGTGCAGATCAGATCGAGATGCTCAAGCAATTCATGAGAGATTCATTGAAAGGGGTGGATGCTAAGTTGGTGCAGAAGAGGTGAGTCTGGAATCTGGAATCTGGAATCTTGAGTCTGGAGTCTGGAAGTAGGAAGCAAGAGCTAAGAGTTGAATAATTGCAGTTCACGCATTTACTAAAATCTAATTTTCCAATAGCTTGTCAATATGCTTAAAGATAACCTTCGACCCTGGTCGGGGTGCGTTGATATAAGTTAGTTCTCCTATTCTATTGACTAAAAAATAACATGGGAAACCAAAATTGTTGAACTTTTTCTGAATAGAATCACCTTGGTCTTTTTCAAGTAAATAATGATTACCCACTAGCTTATAAGTTTCAATTAGTTTGATTGCTGATTCTTCTTTTGATCTATACCATAGATAAATAAAAGACACATTTGTTTCTTCATATTCATGATGAAGGCTATCAGAAAGTGAAAAGTAGTATTCACAAGGTGCACACCAACTACCACATAGATCCCCATAGATTACTTTTCCCTTATTTTCTTCTATGATCTTATTCCAGAGCTCTTCACCGGATAGGGAGTCAAGTTTGATCAAGGAATAGTTTGTCTCTTGAGAATAAAGCTGACTTCCTAGAAAAAACAAGCTGACCCCAATTATTTGCCGTATAACTTTATCCATTCAAATTTATCAATCAAAACAATCCTCAAATCAAGACACTCTCCCAATCCCAGTGCCTCCTCCTCTAAACTCAAGACTCAATACTCAATACTCCAACATCTACCTTGGGTACCTCAGGTCAAGTCCTTCCAGATACTCCTTGATCTCTTTTGCAACTAAATAGTTTCTATACCACCTTTTATTGGCCGGTATGATCTTCCAAGGAACAACTTTACATTTTTCGAATACCTCCTCATAAATGCTTGCATACTCATTCCATCTCTTAGAGGCATGAATATCTTCTTCATCGTATTTCCACATTTTATGAGGTTTGGTCTGCCTTTCTTCTATTCTTTTTAGCTGCTCTTCAGAGGAGATATGTAAATAAAATTTTAGAATGTGGATATTGTTATGAAGTAAATGATCTTCTAATCCATTGACTAAATTGATCCGATGCTTCAATCTGTCTTCACTCAGTTCATTCTTGATCTTTGGAACGATAATGTCTTCATAGTAAGAGCGGTTGAATACTTCAATTATACCCTTTGGTGGAATATGTGGATATACTCTCCATAAAAAGTCATGTCTCTTTTCTTCTTCAGTTGGTTTCTTGAATGAATGCACTCTAATTCCCATGGGGTTCATGCAGGTCATTACATTTCTTATGGTTCCATCTTTTCCTGAAGTATCCATGCCTTGAAGCACTACCAGCAAACTAAATCTGTGATCGGCGTAAAAGATATTCTGTAAATCGAAGAGTTTCTTTTTAAAAGCAAGAAGTTCTATGTTGCATTCTTCTTTTTGACAGCCCTCGGGCGGGTTAGGTGAAATATCAGTTAAAGAGATCATAAATTATGTTTAGTATTGGAAGATTAACCTTTTGAACTTTTAGATCTTTTCTAGATCAGACCTAAACCTAACAATGATCTTATTCTCTTCTTCTGTTATGGGGTGAAAAGCTCTGGCTACCTTTTCCAAAACGGCCGGAAAGTCTGAAAACATATCATCTTCAAAGAAGTTATGGGCCGTTTTAAATTCTTTCATGGCTAGTTCATAAAGCATATCCTGACCAAATGAATCGTGTTTGTCAAGTATATGAAAGATGATCTCAGAGATATCTATGTCCGGATCCTTGCATGCTGAGTCTGTGCTCACAATATCAAGCAATTTCTTTCTTTCTTCAGGATCTACCTTTCCATCTGCCTTTGCCACAGCAAAAGCCAACAGTCCTAATCCATAGTATAAACGTTCTTTTCCTTCCATTGAGTTTGGTTTTGTATAAAGGTATTTTTTTTAGAGACAAGAGACAAGAGATAGGAAGGAGGAAGGAAAATAGAAAGTAAATAGTAGATAGTAGAAATTTGCTAATAACCTCCAACCTCCAACCTCCAACCTCCAACCTCCAACCTCCAACCTCCAACCTCCAACCTCCAACCTCCAACCTCCAACCTCCAACCTCCAACCTCCAACCTCCAATTATTTCCTAATTTTAAATGATATGAACTTAAAGTGCGGGAATATGACTTATTTGATGATCATCAGTCTATTCATTTCTGTGATGGCATGTAAAACTGATGATGAAGCAGAGATGCAAACTGTTGAGCAAGTAGTTGAGCAGGAGCAAGAGACCTATGATCTTCCTCCGGTAGAGACAAGAGAGCCGAATACTACATATACGCCTGCATTTGCCGGACAGACAAGAGCTCCCGGAGTTGAGACCCAAACCCAATTTACTACAACAACATTTGCCAGTGGATTGAATAGTCCTTGGGGAATGGCCAATTTGCCGAATGGGAAGATCATTGTCAGCGAGAAGGGTGGAACTTTAAGAATTGTAGATCAGTCGGGAACGGTAGGAAATGCAATTGGCGGACTATTAGCAGTGAATACTTTCGGTCAAGGTGGATTGCTGGATATAGCTGTTGATCCGAATTTTTCAACCAATCGAATGCTCTATTGGACTTTCGCTAGAAATTATCAAAGTGGAACTGCAACCGCAGTTGGCAAAGGCCGATTGTCTGAAGATGAAAGCCAGGTGACCAATGCTCAAGTCATTTATACTGCTCTTCCGGAATTCAATGGAACCGCACATTATGGATCAAGGATCGTTTGGGACAACAATGCAAATATGTTCGTAAGTACGGGAGAAAGATCTAGTGCATCCATCAGAGGAGAGTCTCAAGAATTGGATGCCGCATTGGGGAAGATCCTTCATCTTACTAAAAACGGTCAGGCTGTTTCAGGAGGTCCTTTTTCCAATAATGCGAATGCCCTAGATGAGATCTATTCCTATGGACACAGAAATCCGCAGGGCCTATGTAAACATCCACAAACAGGGGATCTTTGGGCAATAGAACACGGTCCAAGAGGGGGTGATGAAGTGAACCTGATAATACCCGGGAAAAACTATGGCTGGCCGATTATCTCTTACGGGATCGAGTATAATGGTCAACCCATTGGTGCCGGCATAACACAACAAAGCGGAATGGAGCAGCCGGTCTATTATTGGGACCCAAGCATAGCGCCATGTGGTGCGAGCTTTTATTCGGGAAGTTTGATCAGCGAATGGACCAACAACCTATTCGTAACTACACTTGCCGGGCAACACTTGGTGAGATTGATTGTTAAAGACAATAAGGTAGTGGCTGAAGAAAGACTGTTGGAGGGTGTCTCTCGATTCAGAGATGTTTTAGAAGGTCAAGATGGAGCTTTGTATGTAATTGAGGATGGAGCCAATGCGAAGATGTACAGACTCGGTCTTTAAGCAGAAAAGGTTAGAGAACAGATCATCAGACCCACAGAACCACGAAAGTTCTCTTGTTTCTTTTGTCTTTTCTCTTGCTTCTTTTAGAGAGGATGAAGAGTGAACCTAACTTTAAAATACTTGCATTGTAGCATAGAAGATAGAAGTAGAAATGAAAATTGATCAATTCCTCTTTAAACGGGCATTTTGGCCATTTGTGATCTTTCTGCTGGCAGTCCTCATCGCATTCTGGCCTAGATATTTTTCAGTTCTTGATCAACCAATCGACTCACACTTCCACGCCCATGGGGTGAGCATGACCTTATGGTGCTTGTTGCTGATCCTTCAGCCCTTCTTGATCCGTTTGGGATATAAGAAGATCCATAGAAGCTTGGGATATTTCTCCTATTTATTGGTGCCCCTGCTGCTTTACAGTATCATTGATCTGCTTCTATTTAGAATGCAGGGAGCTCAATTCCTTCAGAATTTTCACTTGCACTTTATCGCCTTGGTGGTGAATTCATCCTTCGTATTTCTTCTGCTCTATGGATTGGCCATCTATTTTAGGAAAAAGACTCAGATCCATGCCCGTTTTATGGTGTCAACAGTTTTTGCCATCTTAACTCCTGTGACGGATAGACTGGTTTATGGATATGCTCAGCCTTTGATCAAATTGGTTCCAACGATCGATAGAGTGCCCATCGTTCCGGTTGTTGGATTTGTGATCTCCGATCTGATCTTGATCATTTTGATCATCTGGGAATTGATCTCGGGGAAAAAGCCAATTGTTTTTGGATCCGTCCTATTGATCATTTTGCTCATGCAGTATTCAATTCTGCATTTCCACGAATTTTCTTTTTGGAGAGTTTTCTGTGAGTGGTTGGTGGGAATCAACTAGAATGCTATTCAAAACTTCTGTTGAAATTCGTCTTCAGAAGACTTACACTTCCACTTGCCTCTTCTTCTAATCCGCCATTATGTCGGAATCTTATTTTGTAAAAGTAGGTGCCTTCCTGCATTGCATCACCATTGCTTGATATTCCACTCCAAGGAAGATCAACTGCTTGGTAAACCAGCTTTCCCCATCGATCATAAATCCAGATCTCTTCTTTCTCAATACCCTTCCCGAATACTCCAAAGAAATCATTGATACCATCATTATTTGGAGTGAAAACATTTGGGATCATGAAAGGAAGAGAATCTATTCTCATTCGGAAGCTACTATCCACAATACAACCTAAACTATCTGTCACTCGGATCATGGAATTGAATTGACCGGCAGTATTGTAGATATGATAGGTGCTGTCTGAATTGGATATGCTACCGTCTCCAAAATACCAGCTTACACTTTGGTAATTGATTGGCTTTTTTAACTGAAATACAACTGTGTCAAGCACTGCTGTTGAGTCAGTTGAAACATTGAATTGTATTTGAGTTTTAGGGTGCTGACTTACTACAATTGTATCGGCAATACTATCGCAGCCTAACCATGCTCTTAATGCATATTCTCCCGCTTGATCTACCATGATGCTCGGACTGCTTTCCCCAGTAGACCATTCATAGCCATCAAAGCTATTGGATGCAGAGAGAGTTAGTTTAGCTCCATTACAAATGATGGTATCCTTTCCAAGATCTAACTGCAGTGAGTTGAATGAACAGAATACCTGGCCTTCAGTGATGATCAAATTGTCTATAGAAAGGGAAGGTTGAGTGATGGTAATATTTGTCGAGTTCGACACCCAGGGAGTCGCAGGGCTTAAGGTACCTGTGTTGATAGGATTGTTTAGCTCCAGAATTGAATCACTGCAAGAAGGTCTGCCCAGCGTATCATCAACACGACTCAGGAATATACCTCCTCCAAAACTCAGTGACTCATTACCGCAATACACAATGCTTCCGTCTGATAGTTCATTCAGATCAAATGCAGTGGCAAGTGGCAAATTGTTTTGATGAATAATGGTTTTAAGTATATCTCCATTAGATGTATCCACCTCAATAATAGTAGGACTATTGAAAGTTGATCCTAAAGCCATATCACCTATGAGCAATAGGTTTCCATTGCTATTCAGCATTCCTTTCTGAAAAGTGAAATTTGGAATTTCTTGTCCATTCCATTTAATATTTCCATTCCTGTCAAGCATCATTGGATAGGAAATGTTAGAGGAAGAAATGCTGTACCTAAAGAGCACGTAGCCGTTCGGCACCTCAAAATGATCTTCTGAATACATATTTGTGCTAAAGCTTTTACTCCATGCTACATCTCCCAATTGATCGATCTTGACTGCATTTCTTGAATCTACAACCAATGCCCCTCCGTCTTGGGTAGCGCACATTTGTCCCCAAACACCCGTAAACCCATATTCCTTGATCCAGCTGATCTGACCATTTGCATTGAACTTTGCAACAGTATTCTGGCTATTGGGTCCGGCCTGATTGATATTGGTCTTGAAGAAAAGTAGTACTTCATTCTGTTCATTGAGGTCCATGGAGTAAAGGATATCAGCGGTTCCTGTATCGAATACTTTGAAATAATTGAGAGTACCATCTCCATTCAGACTGATGAGGAAGGCGTTTCGTTCCCCACTTCTTATAAAGTAGTTGCCCGCCAAAAGTATATGATCATTTTGATCTATCCTCAGATCATTCAACTGAATGGATTTTCCGGCAGTGCTGATCTGATAGGACCAAATAGGGTTTCCACAACTATTCAAACGGATGATGGGAATGGTAAGATCATTATTGTCGGAATTCGTCCCGGCAATCACGATATCATCATTGGAGAAGACATCCTGCTCCATGTCCAACAGAAAAGGGGCATAGGTTTTCTGAAAGAGGTTTTGAGACAGGCAATTGAAGGATACCAGAAAAAATGAAAGTATTATTAGATAATTTCTAAACATATAACTAAGACGCATTTTATTGCAAATCTGTTGTTGATCTCAGAAAAATCTTAGTCTCAGAATATATCCTATTGAATGATCAACTTTTCAATCATTCTTGAATTTCCATCCTGCATGTTCACGAGGTATACGCCTGTTGAAGGAAACACTTCTCTTTCAACCTCCCCTTGGAATTCCCCTTCAAAAAGCAATTCCTCCTTCTCATAGATCAATTTTCCATCTAGAGAATAAATGCTAATGAGTAAGGTGCTAGCACTCGATGCCGCATTCACATAGCTAAGTTTTAGCGGATGTCCGCTTGATAGTGGATTAGGATAAATACTCATTCTACTTTCTTCGTAAACTTCATCATCATCTTGACCGGAAATTCTCAACATGGCTGCCGGAGGTGAAAGAGGAGGTGAAGTGGTTATATTACAAGGAGTCCCATAATTGGTCCAGCTACCACTAATAAAGGCAGCTACCTCTACTGAATAGGTTGTACTATTGGTAAGTCCCGCAACTTGGCTTGTTCTGAAATAATGATCGCTACCGGTATTGATCACAAAATTGGTTAGAGTTCCACCATTGATCCTAAAGCGATATGCCGTTGCATCCGATCTTTTTATGGATGCAATTTGTCGGTATTGAGGGTCAACATTCGTTGCCCCGCAATCATAGGTTCTGAGCTTCATGTTCACAGCAGTTGCAATGCTTACTGTAGTAATATTACATGCCGTTCCGTAGTTGGTCCAGCTGCCATTGATGAAGGCTGCAACTTCTACTGAATAAGTAGTTCCATAAGTTAATCCGGCTACTTGATTGGTTCTAAAGAAATGGTCAGTACCGGTATTCAATACAAAATTGATGAGCGAGCCGCCATTGAATCTAAATCTATATGCGGTGGCATCAGATCTTGTAATAGAAGCTATTTGTCGGTTGAGAGGATCCACATTGGTTGCTCCGCAATCATAGGTTCTGAGCTTCATATTGATGGCCGTTGAAGCATTCATTGTTGTGATGGTACAAGGAGTTCCATAAGAGGTCCAGTTTCCTGCTATAAAGGCTGCTACTTCTATGGTATAAGTAGTTCCGTAGGTTAAACCGGCTACCTGATCCGTTCTAAAGAAATTATCAGAACCGGTGTTGATCACAAAATTGGTAAGTGATCCACCATTGATCCTGAATCGGTAGGCGGTGGCATCTGATCTGGTTATAGAGGCGATTTGTCTGTTGATTGGATCTACATTGGTTGCCCCACAATCATAAGATCTTAGCTTCATGTCAACAGCATTGGAAAGACTGATGGTAGTTATGGAACAAGCAGATCCGTAATTCGACCAGCCACCATTGATAAAGACTGCTACTTCAATGGAATAGGTAGTTCCATAAGATAATCCAGCTACTTGATCTGTTCTAAAGAAGTGATCGCTACCGGTATTAAGGACAAAATTATTCAGCGATCCTCCGTTGAATCTAAAACGATAGGCTGTGGCACTATCTTCCGTGTTGGAGACGATCGTTCTATTAACAGGGTCAACATTCGTAGCTCCGCAATCATAGGCACGTAAAGTAACATTGACCGAACTGTTACAACTATCTGTAGAAACTACCTCTGAAGCAGATTGAGTGCATCCATTTGCATCAGTTAAAGTGAGTGAATACACCCCTGCAACCAAATTGGCGATGGATGAGGAAGTTACTGCATTTGACCAAGCATAGGTGTATGGTGTCGTACCTCCGAGTACGGTTACACTAGCCTCTCCATCATTTCCACCATTACAAGAAACCTCCTGCGTCGTTCCTGTGATACTCAATGCTGTTGGTTCGTTGATAATAACTGTTTCTATAATTGAACAACCATTATCATCCGTAATCGTTACAGTGTGTAATCCTGCATCAAGACTCAAATTCACAGCTGTTATTTCGCCATTATCCCAAGCATAGGTATAAGGAGCTACCCCACCCGAGACATTAACAATCGCTTGCCCGTCAGCAAAACCGTTACAACTGGCATCTTGAATGCCTGTCATCGTCGTCATTAATAAATCAGGAGCTGTCAAAGTATCAAAAATCACCGCAATACAACCATTGGCATCGGTTACGGTCACTTCATAGACACCTCCACCCATTGCTGTAGAA
>JAUIGQ010000058.1 GCA_030429925.1 Bacteroidia bacterium
TCCTTCTTTGGAAATAGTAAAATAGAGTACTCCGGATCCCAATAGATCCTCATCTACGGCCTTCATTTCCTTTTTGGCATTTTCTCTCAGATATTGATAGAAAACTCCCATTCCGTCTAGGTATTCTGCTTGAACTTCCGGCACAATGGTTAGATGAGGAGTATGATGGTCTATGGCAACTTGTCCATTTGCATTCTTAAAGGAGCCTAAAATATCCACTACGAAGTTGGTAGAATAATCCATCTGCTGTAATAGCTTTAATTGTTCTTGATTGAATTGATAGGTTGTTCCTCTTACTTCAGTGGTATATCTTTTAACCTCATCGAAAAGTCTGAGTCGCACCGACCTAATGTCTACTAATTGTCCATGCTGTTCTTCCGGCAGGAATTCACTGATATCTTTAGCTTTCATGGCATCTTGCTTTTTGTAACTCCTGAATCGTGGACCCATTTCAAAAAAGAAAGCAATACGCTTCTTTATTCCCAATTGATTAGCAAGATTGAACTGCAATTTAACAACTGCAGAATCGGCTGTGGGACTTTCTGATTCAACCAATTCATTCTTTTGGAAGTAACTGATGGCCATTAATCCGCTTGAGAGAACAATGGCTCCTATGATCAAAAAACTCTTTTTCATAACAATACTTTTTAGGTTTCGCTTTCAAAGCTAGATTGAGACAGAGTTAAAAAGAGTTAGTGAAATGTAAATTGATGTAAATTCTTGTAAAGCCATCCATTCTTTGGATTCTTTCAAATAGTTTTGTTCTATGCGCAGATCATTACTTTTCATCGGTCTTGTTTTTTTGCTTTTCTCATCGGAGATCCGATCGGAAAATAATTTCAATGAAAAGGAGCTACAGACTTCCCTTCGATTAGTAGGTCATAGGCTCTTGCAGCAAGATGGGGATCATTCTTCAAGAGTACTTCCTATCGAAAGAGACAGTAATGTATATAAGATCAGTTTCGAAAAAGAATTAGCAATTCTCCCCGACTTTCTGATAGTTACTGTGGACTCCATCATGAGCCTAAGGCGATTGGTAGATGCCTATGTGGTAGAGATCCGACAGTGCTCAACCCAAGAGATCGTTCATAGTTATTCCTACAATCGCACGGATAGCAGTGGATTGATGAGTTGCAAAGGAAGGGGGCTGGAAAAAGGATGTTATGAGATCCTCTTCACCCTCAAAAAAGAGGCTGATTTTGATCAACAGAATATAACTAAAGAAGCTGTTAATACTACAGAGTCTCCAAACTCAAATCTAAAGCTACTTCTTTCCGCTCTCGCACTCATTCTGGCACTCGTTCTCTTCTTTTATTATCGCAAAAAGAACCAAACATCTGTTGCACATTTGATAAGTCTTGGTAAATACCACTTCGACCAGCGCAAATCAGAGCTTATTCTTGCAGAAGAAAGAATTGAACTAAGCGCCAAAGAAGCCGATCTTCTACTCTTACTTTATGGATCACTCAATGAAACGATGGAGAGGGAGCATATCCTTAATCAGGTTTGGGGAGATGAGGGTGATTATGTTGGCAGAACATTGGACGTCTTCATTTCCAAGCTCAGAAAAAAGCTAGAAGCTGATCCCGATATCAAGATCGTGAATGTTAGAGGCGTTGGGTATAAGTTGGTTTTGTGAATTGTCTAGAATGCTCTAAAGTTCGACTTCAATCAATGGTCTTAGACTAATTGTCCTTTGACATTTGACATCTAATTATTATTGAATTACAAGTCCTTCCTCTTACTCTCAATGATTTGCTTGTACATCTTTCCTTGCTTTTTATCCTTCCTGCGCTTTTCGGCAATGGTGGCACTATAATGTTCCTGCTCCCTTTCCATTTTTAGATAGTTCTCAAAGGCAGATGGGTCTAACTCACCAAGCTCTATGGCAGCTTGAATGGCACAGCCTTTTTCATTCGTATGAGTGCAATCGGTGAACTTGCAGCTCTGAGCCAATTGATGAATCTCTTCAAAGGTTGTTTGCAATCCCTCGGATTTATCTGTCATACCAATCTCTCTCATCCCCGGATTGTCGATCAGAATAGCGCCGTTGACCAAGGGGATCAATTCTCTATGCGTGGTAATATGTTTACCTCTATCTATACTCTCGCTGATAGATCCCGTTGCTAGCTTGCTCTCCCCCATTAAAGTGTTGATCAAAGATGATTTTCCCACTCCGGAAGAACCCAATAAACAATAGGTTTTTCCTGGATGAAGCTGTTCCTTTAACCCTTCCATACCTACTAGTGTAGTATTGCTCAGAGGTAAGAGGGGAACCTTCTTGATCCGATCTTTCATGCTCAAAAGCATCTTCGATACTTCTTCTTTATCGGCAAGATCAATTTTGGAAAGAACGATCAAGGGTTGAATACCAGCATCATGACAAATGGTAAGATACCTCTCCAGTCTGTTCAGGCTAAAATCCCGATTAACAGCCTGCACAATAATTCCATAATCTATATTGGCGGCAATGATCTGTTTCTCAGCGAACTTACCAACTGCCTGTCGCTCCAGTAAGGTAGCTCTTGGTAAAACTGCATGGATCAATCCCTTCTTTTCATCATATTCAGATATAGCCACCCAATCTCCTACAGCAGGCAGATCATTTCTATTGCTTGCAGAAAACCTCAAACTTCCGATCAGCTCGCAATCCAACTCTTGGCTATCGGTAAGCACCGTATATCGATCTTTATGCTCTTGACTCACTCTACCTATCTCAAAACCATCCAAGCCGTTTTCTCGACGGTATTTTTCCAATTCTTCTGTATATCCTAGGTCTTTGAGGCTCATACAGGTAAAGGTAAAGAAAGGTAAAGTGAGATGCTAAAATTCTAAATGACACAGATGAAGAGAGAGGTTGATGGGTGAACTTGGGTTGATGAGTGGTTAGGTTTTCTCTTTTCTCTACATTCTATCTTCCAGACTCTAGACTCCAGATTCTATTTCAGTTCCTTATCAAACCAATCCAATAGAATCTCATTGAGCTCTTCTCTTTTCCCAGTAAAAAAATGATCGGTTTCCCTTTTGATCAGTTCATAATTATAGCCTAAGGAATCCAATTTCTTTGAGAGTCTATCGGCTTGATCCGGATCTACCCTTTTATCTTGAGTGCCGGATAGTATTAGCAAGGAGGTTGACCTGCATAGTTCTTCCGGCCAATAAATAACTGATCTCTCTTTCAATTCTTCCTTTGCATTGGAGGCATAATTGGGAATACACTCTTCATAGACCTTCTCCATTTTTGGTCGAGACTTTTTGGTGGCAAATAGATCGGTAGGTCCATTGCCAATAACTGCAGTTTTTAATTTGCAAGATTCCTTCATGGACAGGTAAGTCATCATTCCTCCTCTACTCCATCCGAGCATTCCTATTCTGCTTGCATCTGCCTTCTCTATTTCTTCTATAGTGTTGTAGAGCGACAAAACATCATTCAATTCGCTTCCTCCAAACTCATCTTCTTTTCGATAATTGGAGGCGATCATCACATAGCCCTTTTCAACTATGGGTCCGCCAAATGTTAGCATAAATGGATAGGTAAGTGCGCTAAAATCGCGGTTACCACCTCTGTTAAAAATGATCACTGGATACTTTCCTTCCCTTTTGGGGGTTAAACACAGTCCCCATACCACTCGATCATTGCTGTGATATTGGATCTTATAAAGTTCAATTTGGTCGACATATTCAAACTTAGGAAGGAGAGTATCATTCCTTGATATATTTTCCCAGATAGGCAGTTGCCTTATATCGATCCTTTCTTTGGTAACGATCTTACCATAATCGCCTTTACTGCATGAGTAAAGTGAAATGCCAACTATTAAGAAAAGTATTCTAAGCATACTTGGAAGGAGTGACTAGCAGATTCAAGTTTCTATTTCTCCGCATAGTTCTTAAAATCATTCAAATATTTCAAGGATTGCTTTTTAAACATTCCCTTAAAGAAAAAGCCCATCAGCTTCATGATCCCTTTTAGGTCGAAATAATTGTTGGCAGTTTGTTGAACTGTATTTTCGGAGATTTCTTCAAAACGCAACTCCACTTCATTATAACCCATCGGACTTTGGTAAGAGAATTTGATCTGATTAGGCAGATTCTTTTCCAAGATGGTTTCAGTGAGCTTCATTTCTTTGTTCTTGTGCAAGAAATGCATTTCGCTTTTTGCACCCACTTCTCCGGGAGTTCCCGATAAGTGTTCAACCTTCTTAAGTCCTTCCATCCATGCTGTTGAAGCTTTGGGGTCGTTCAAGATCTCTCCCACTTTCTGAAGAGGAGCATTAATGGTATTGGAAACGGAATATTTCATGAATATAACGGATTGATTAGTAGGTCTTAAAACTATGAAAAAAGGACGGAGGAGGAAAGAAGAGAGGTCAGAGTAAAGAATTCAGAGAGCAGAAGTCTCAATGCTAAATGAAGAATAGTCTCGTTTCTTGTCTCCTATTTCTTGCATCTTCTCTTTATTGAAAATATGTGGGCAATTCTCCAATTTCTCCTTTTTGGATCAATTCATTGATCCTTTTGGTTCTGGTTTCCAGTCTCTTGGCAGTAAGCAGCCAATAGAGGACTAGCTTTTTCTTTCCCACGGACAATTGATCGTAATGATTCTTGGCTTTCGGATGTCTTTCAAAGGCAAGGTTAAGATCATCGGGAATTTCCAATCGATCCACTGGGTCTAGGAAGGTCCAACTGCCATCTTTTTTAGCTTGACTGATGGAAGCTTCTCCCATGGGATGCATCAGTCCCTGCTTTTTTAACTCCCTAACCTTGTCCTTGTTGATCTTCGACCAGGTACCTCCTTTCTTCCTTTTGCTGAAATATTGCTTGAACTTCTCTCCGTCAATAGGTCGCTTGATGCTGTCTATCCAACCAAAACAAAGTGCCTGATCCACCGCTTGACCCCAAGTTAGATTATGTTGTGGAGATGCTTTTCGATAAAAAACAACCCAAACCGACTCCTCTATCAAATGATTCTTTTCTAGCCAAACTCTCCATTCGGATTCATCATTTGGGGTGAAATGTGGGGCATTTTCGAGTTTCATGAGCATCACAATTTTATAAATAATGAGGAGATTCAAGGAAGGAGGTTGATGGGTGAACTTGGGTGGCTGGGTGAGCTAGGGTTATTTGGTTAAATGCACAAATGCTTAGATTAAAAGATTCTAAGAGGAGCTCTGTTTATCTTCTTATCTGTCTATCTGTTTATCTGTTTATCTGATCAATTAATCTCTTACTTTTTAACCTCTGACATTTGACCTTTGACATTTGACCTTTGAGATTTGACAATTGAGATTTGACAATTGACCTTTATCTCAATATCTTCTCCATCTTCCTGCCTTTTGCCAATTCATCAACCAGCTTATCCAGATATCTGGCTTGCCTTGTGAGAGGGGTTTCAATATCTTCTATGCGATAGCCGCAGATCACACCCTTGATCAGATTTGCATTAGGATGTAGCTTGGCTCTTTCAAAGAAGGTTTTGAAGGTCACCTTCTCATTGATCAGCTTTTGTAATTCGGATTCAGTATAGCCGGTAAGCCATTCGATCACTTCATGTAGCTCTTCCTTGCTTCTTCCCTTCTTCTCTACTTTGGTAACATAATGAGGATAGACTGAAGAAAAGGCCATTTCTGCAATTCGCTGATCATGTTCCGGAGTTGTTGTCATAGTGTATGCTGTTATTCAAAATTTTCACCCAGTATTTAAAGGTCTCAGATACCGAAAGTAGGAAGATCAGAGAAAAAAACAATAAACCACTCTGTTAAAGTTTTGCTGGGTCCAAATTGCTGACCTTCATCTCGTTAAACTAATAACTGAGCAACCAAGAAAAAAGCGATAAGACGAAAGAAATATTCCTATCAGCTGTCCCATCGAATTGTTCTTCAATAGAAGTTGAAGGATCAAAGGGCAATAGCTACAAATTGCTACTTTCCATACTTTTATAATAAATTATACAAATGAACTTTATCAAGGAATTTAGAGAGTTTGCCGTTAAAGGGAATATGTTTGACATGGCCATAGGCATCATCATCGGTGCAGCATTTAGCACGGTGGTTAGCTCATTGGTTGAGGATGTTCTTATGCCTTTATTGGGTATGCTTACCGGAGGTATCGATTTGAGCAGTCAAGCGATTGTTCTTAAAGAAGCAAGTGAGACCAGCGAAGCCGTTCTAATTAGTTACGGACATTTCATTCAAGCAACTTTAGACTTCCTGCTGGTAGCCATCAGTTTGTTTTTGGTGATCAGTTTGATCAATAGATTGAAGAGAAAAGCGGAGGATGAGAAGGACGAATCTACGCCAACTCCTAAAGATATTGAGCTGCTGACGGAGATAAGGGACCTGCTTAAAAAATAGTTAGAGCATAGGTAAATGCTAAGATTAAAAGATTAACAAATGCTCAGAGGGTACTCTGTATATCTAATCTGCTAATCTTAGAATCTATTAATCTTAGAATTTAAACTCGGTTTTTCTTCCAGGCGGAGGCTTTCATCCTAGCTGCAACCTTCTCTCCTTTTGATTTCTTCTCAGACAAAAGTTTAACTCCCAAATAGGCAGCTAGTTTCTCTTCTTCCGGATCTGAGTTTTCCAATACTTTAGGGTCAAAATGGTGCTTGACAAAATGAGTATCGAAATTTCCACTGACAAAGGCCTCGTGCTGCAAGGCAAACTTGCAGAAGGATAAAGTTGTTGATACTCCATCGATCTGATATTCATCAATGGCTCTGATCATTCTTTTTCTGGCCTCTTCCCTATCTTTCCCATAAGTAACCAACTTAGCGATCATGGGGTCATAGTGGATGGGAATATCCATTCCCTCTTCAAATCCATCATCCACTCTCACTCCAGGACCTTGCGGCCTGACATAGGTCTTAAGGTTACCAATATCCGGCAAAAAGTCGTTGGTTGGATCTTCAGCGTAAACCCTTACTTCAATAGAATGGCCCAGTATACTCAGATCTTCTTGGTCAAAACTCAACTTCTCACCTCTTGCTACTTTTATCTGCTCAGCCACTAGATCTATTCCGGTGATCTGCTCTGTAACCGGATGTTCAACCTGCAATCTGGTATTCATCTCTAAGAAATAGAAGTTGTGCTTTTCATCCAACAAAAACTCTACTGTTCCGGCTCCAACATAATCGCAGGCTTGTGCCACACGAACTGCTGCTTCACCCATCTCTTTTCTAAGTTTCGGACTTAAGACTGCTGAAGGGGCTTCTTCTATTACCTTCTGATGTCTTCTTTGAATGGAACACTCCCTTTCAAATAGGTAGATCACCTTTCCATGTGTATCGGCAATGATCTGTATCTCAATATGTCTTGGCGAGCCAACGTATCTTTCAATAAAGACTGAACCATCTCCAAAGGCAGACTCTGCTTCAGAAACTGCTCTTTCCATCTGAGACTTAAAGTCAGCTGCTTTTTCAACGATCCTCATTCCCTTTCCACCTCCACCGGCAGAAGCTTTTACTAAAATGGGATAGCCGATCTCAGCGGCGATCTTTTCCGCCTCCGCAATATCTGTTACTGCTTCATCCGTCCCCGGAACCATAGGAATATCATAATTCTTTACCGCTGCTTTTGCGGCCAACTTTGAACCCATCACCTCCATGGCTTCCGGCGAAGGACCTATGAGCGTGAGTCCTGCCTTCTTTACCTTTCTTGCAAACTCTGCGTTCTCCGATAAAAAGCCATAACCCGGATGAATTCCTTCTGCTCCTTTTTCCTTGGCAACCTCAATGATCTTGTCGGCCTTTAGATAGGATTGATTGGAAGGTGGCGGACCAATACAAACCGCTTCATCTGCAAATCTTACAAAAAGCGCATTTCTATCGGCCTCCGAAAAAACAGCAACGGTTGCTATTCCCATTTCCTTGGCAGTGCGCATGATCCTCAGGGCGATCTCCCCTCTGTTAGCGACTAAGATCTTCTTCATAAAAATTATTTTTTGCTAAATTAATTAGTTCTCTTTGGCTATCCTTTTGATCTCGAATTTTAATTGAGATTCAATTGAATTAAACTATCAATATAGTTTTCTGATCTCTCACCAAAACCGATTTTCAGACCTAAGACCTTTCTTTCTTTATCTAGAATAAATAAGGTAGGATATGCGAATACTTTTGCAGTTTTTACATCCTTTCGATCAATAAAATAGGATGGATACTTCATGGGATTATACTCTAAAAAATCTGGCAATCTTCCAAGGTTCTTTTCTGTTGAATCAAAAGGATTTAGACCAATAACATCAATACTTGGATACTTATCCTGCATCTTATTCAAAACGGGTATTAGGTCTATACATGGTGGACAATCCATATACCAGAAGTCTATCAAATAAAGCTGAGCATTCAGTGCACTCCAGTCTAATTGTTTACCATCTGAATAGCGATATGCTTCAAATTCAGGAAACAATTCTCCTATTTTGAGCGAGTCTCTCTTTGGAGGAGAATATTCTTCCATTGAATATTCTTCAAGATAAAACTTCATTCTTTCCTTTAAAGAGTCAGAAGTAACTTCATCATATCGCACATTACTAACTTCCCATTGATTAAACTGAGTTTCTGATCGCAAAGATGTTTTGTATGTCATCTTTTCTAATGAGTAATCATTAGTCCTAAACTTTATAATCTTAGAACCATCGTAAATACCATTCTCATTGGGAAATGTATAATTGACAAAAATACTCCCATGTTCATCTCTATTTAGTACCACTTGAATGGAAGTGTCCTTGAATCCCTTACTTATTCTCTCTGGCTTTAGAAAGTAGATATCAACTACATGACCAATTAAATTGCCTTTAAATATATAATTAGCACCTTCAGGATATCGTATAATTCTACTTTGATTCTTATAAATTAAGTAAGAATTTTTACCATCATAGAATCGTATCATAGTATCCTGCTCGATCCATAGGTGACCTTTAAAATTTGTATCAGATTCAACTCTTACAATATCAACTTTTGCTTTAAGATGGTTTGTATCGGTTCCACTAAAAAATTTCATATGATAATTCACATCATAGGACATTGCATGATGCTCTAACACTGCTTCTTCAAAGGTTGCTGGAAAGCTATCTCTTGTCGGCATCGGTTGTTCACAAGAGCTGAAAATGAAAACCAATATAGATTGGCAAATGAAGAGATACTTAAGGCTCATTTGGCGCAAAGTCATCGGTAGTCTCAATTGAATCATAAAAGCTAATTTTAGCTAAAATAGTTATTAAATCACGTACCAATGGCCAAAGTAGTTTTTGAAGAGACCCAGAGATTCGATCAATGGTGGATCAGAGGGATTTTTATTTTGATCATGCTGGTCATGCTTCGAATGCTTATCCGCATAATTGATGCAGGTCCGCTAAATAAACAAGGGATGCTCATCATAGTCTTAGGTATAGTTCCTATCCTCATCACTACTTTTTTGCTTTTTGGAACCCGACTAAAAAGCAGGATAGATGAGATTGGGATCGAAGCTGTATTCCTTCCTTTTTCCTTCTCTAGGCGAAAGTTCAAATGGAATGAAATAAAAACTGTAGAAGTTGTTGATTACAACCCTTTAAAGGATTTTGGCGGCTGGGGCTACAAGATCTCCTTAAAAGGAAATACTGCCATGAATGTGAAAGGAAAAGTGGGAATTAAGATCTTTTTAGAAAACGGAAAGCAATTTTTAATTGGAACTCAACGTCCTGATGAAGCAAGAAAGGTAATTGATTCTTATAGTTCAATGTTGAAAGGCTGAACTACAAGCTATCTTGAATCCTTAATTTTGACAAGCACAAAAATTATCAGAAAATAGCATATCCCTATGAAGCATCTATTCACTAAACTAATTTATCTATTTGTTATCCTTAACATTTCCAATGCTGCTATTGCACAATGCAGCCTTAAAGGAGAATATCATGAATTGATAGACATTGAAGTCTATGATTCGAAGGAGATGAACAAGAAGATACTGGTACAAAAGATTACCACAGTAGATAAGTCAAAATGCTACGCTAAATATGTTAACTCTATACCGGTCTACTTTGATTATTTGAGAAGTAATTTCAGTAACGGACAGCTTTACAGCGAGATCGACCTTGATCAAGATAGTCTTGCTATTGAAAATGCCTTTAAGGAAGCTTTGAACAAGGACACAGAGCTTCAAGGCAAGCTTGATGAATATATGTTGAAAGTAAGCGGAAAGCTTCCGAAAGACACCATCCTTTTCTCTGAACTTCATGATATAGCAGTTAAATTCTTTGCCATCAACAAGATAGATGAGCAAGGTAGATATGTCGGGAAAGTCTGCGTTGGTATAAATCTATTGGAAGAGACCTTGCCTAAAAGAAATCCTTTTGTAGAAGCGGCGGCATTTGCTGCTATCATGTCTGATCTGAAGTTTGAGCATTCTACCTTGATGAATAATTTCAAGGGGTATATGAGAGAACTCTATAACCTTAATCTAGGTAACGATCAAGAAGATCGATTACTGAGAGCTCAAGGGGTTATGATGCAAATGATGAAGAAGGATGTACAATTGAATGGTATTCTTGCCTATTTCTATGCTCAGCATGAAAAGGATCTACCCTTCGTAATTCGTCCGAACAGCTAGTATGAGAAGATTCTTCTCTACCAATATCCAAGGAAACGAAATAGTATTAGATGCTGAAGAAAGCAGGCATCTAAGTCAGGTTCTAAGATTGCAAATAGACGATCAGATAGAAGTTGTCAATGGTTTGGGTGAGCTCTTCGTTTGCAAGATCAGTTCTATCAATAAAAAAGGAACCCTTCTCACTATCACAGACAGAAAAAAGGCCTCCAGCCCTCAGAATCAGTTGTGGATGGCAGTTGCCCCTACCAAGAATATCAATCGATGGGAGTGGTTTCTCGAGAAAGCAACGGAAATTGGCATTGGTAGAATAAGCCCGATCATTTGTAAGAATTCGGAGAGAAAGCATTTGAAAATAGACAGGCAACTGAGAATTCTCAAAGAGGCCATGAAGCAGTCCAAACAGCTTTACTTACCTCAATTGGATGAGTTAATGCCTTACGATGAGCTCTTGAAGCAAGCAGATGCAAAAGAAAAGTATATTGCCCATTGCTATGATGGTGAGAAACCATTACTAAAGGAAGTGCATCAAAAGGCGGAGAAAGCACTAATTTTGATCGGACCGGAGGGTGATTTTGATCTGAACGAAGTGGATCAGGCAAAAGAGCGTGATTTTCAAGAGATCAGTTTATCTGAAAGTCGACTAAGAACTGAGACAGCGGCGATAGTAGCTTGTCACACAATCAATTTATTGGATGCGTAAACTTACTCTACTACTACTTATACTTTCATTTGGGAAATTAAATGCCCAGACCTATCAGATAGGATTGCTGAAGTATCAGGGAGGTGGTGATTGGTATTCTAATTTGGAAACCTCTCTTCCCAACCTAATAGAATTCACCAATAAGGAGTTAGGAACCAACATCTCTAAAGAGCAAGCAGTGGTTGAAGCAGGAAGTGTTGAATTATTCGATTACCCTTTCATACATATGACAGGGCACGGAAATGTAATCTTCAACTCTTCGGAGGCTGATAATTTGCGCAACTATCTGCTGGCAGGTGGCTTCTTACATATTGATGACAACTATGGCATGGACCCCTTTATCAGAAGAGAATTGAAGAAGATCTTTCCAGATGAGGAGCTGGTTGAACTTCCCTTCTCCCACCCCATCTATCATCAGAAGTTTGATTTCCCGGAAGGCTTGCCCAAGATCCACGAGCATGATGAAAAGGCCTCACAAGGATTCGGAATCATCAAGAATGGTAGACTAGTGCTGTTCTATACTTACGAAAGTGATCTTGGTGATGGATGGGAGGATCCTGAGATCCACAATGATTCACCAACTAGCAGGTCAAGAGCTCTCAAGATGGGAGCAAACATTCTTTCTTATGTCTTTATTGGTCAAGAGGTTGAATGAAGGGTGAAGAGCTCATAGAGGTAAATGAATTCATATCTGCAAATCGACACAAGAACATTGCTGAGCTGGCCTTACAACTGAGCAAGCGCAAAGAACTTCCTGCGAACTACATCCTTAACCAAGTAAATGGTCTGCAAAAAGCAGAAAAGAAATTTCCTTTTCTGACTTCGTACACCAACTTTATATTCCCATCCCCTACTTCTGTTGCCCAATCTAGCTCAGAAATGGCAGCAAGGTACAAGGAAGGCCTCTTCAGAAAGCTGAGGAGAGTAGCTGACCTTAGCGGAGGAATGGGAATAGATAGTTATTTCTTAGCCAAAAAAGCTGAGCAGCTAGACTATGTTGAACAAAACGCTGAGCTATATCAGATCAGTCAAAAGAACTTTGAATACCTGAATGCTAGCAACATCAATTGTCATTTATCTTCAGCTGAAGAATTCATCGAACATTCTGAAACTTCCTATGATCTCATTTATTTAGACCCGGACAGAAGGAGCAACAATAAAAGACATTTTAAGATCGTGGATTGTAGTCCTAATGTCCCCTCCCTTCTTCCTTCACTATTTGAAAGATCTAAGCTTGTATTAGTGAAGTATTCGCCCATGCTGGACTTAAAAGCCTCTTTAGAGGAGCTGGAATTTGTAAAAGAAGTTCACATTCTCAGCATTCAGAATGAATGCAAAGAAATGCTCTACCTTTTAGAAAAAGGATATGTGGCTGAACCCCTGATCAAAGCTGTGAATATAGACCAGGATGATCAAACTGTATTTAGTTTTTTGATCAGTGAAGAAAACAGATCAAATGCTGAATTCTCAGAGGTATTGAACTACCTCTACGAGCCTAATTCAAGTATTCTAAAATCAGGGGCTTTTAATTTGGTTGGGAGGAATTTTCCTGTAAAGAAAATAGCTCCCAATACACATTTATATACCTCAGAAGAGAATGTTCCCGATTTTCCGGGGAGATGTCTCAGAATAATAGGTATTGCAACAAAAGCTTCCGAACTGACATTGAAAGCAAATATCATCAGTCGAAATTCGGGCATGAGTGTAGAAGAGATCAAGAAGAAGTATAAGATCAAAGAAGGAGGAGATCAATTTCTTTACGCTATGAGACTAAAGAATGGCAAGAGAATATTTGTACTAGGAGAGCCTGTTTAGTTTGAAGAAGCCCTATTTCTTTACTTGCCCCAAAAGATACTCCTGGAGTTCTTCTCAATATTCCTATTCCAAAAGAAATAAGACAGGGCAAAATAGAATTGACTATTTCCCAACTCTGTTGGGATCAAAGCACTCTCCTTCCCATAAGCTGTAAAATAGTTTCTATAGCGACCGGAGAGCAGGAAACTTCCAAAAGAAGAGCCTAGACCTAACTCATAGCCTATAGCCATGGGATTGAACTGACCTTTTGCAGACCTTGTCAATTGATCTTTCACTACCTCAACTCCAGAATAAAAATTTGCCGAAAGATTTGGGCCTACCAAGAAGTGAAGTTTGTTTAATCCAAGTAAGATTTTGGGACTGAAATTTCCTTGATATTGAACATAATTCAATTCATCATAAGTCTTATCGCCGGTTGGCAAGGTTGTACTCAACTGAACAGACCCACCGCATCTGCACAAGGAAGCTTCAAACAGTATTGACTTCTCAATGGTCATCCACATTGACGGTTGGTCTCTGGACTTACTTAAATAAGCCATTACGCCAAAGGTTGCAGTAGGGAATGGAGTGCCTTTATAGATAGAAACTTCATCACTTAGCTCGTTCTTATCTACAGTCATTCTTGCAAAACCTCCTCCAATGAACATACCGGCCTTGTAGCTTTGGGCCAAAGCAGTATTAACCAGGAAGAAGAATACAAGGAGGTGAATTATCTTTTTCATTTTCTCACTAAGGGCATTTCAAAAGGAGACGTATATTCGAAAGAAAAGTTTGCCTCCAACGCTTTTTTTGGATTCACAATTTTACCCTTTCTTAGGTCTGATTCGTCAAATTTTAGAGGATTTAATCCAAGTCTGTTGTTGACGTCATTATAATATTCTTTCCTTTCCGGATGCTCAGGGGTAACAAGGTTATAGATCCCAAATCCTTTATCATCTTCTATCAAGCGCTTTATAAAACGACAAACATCGTGTTCATGAACTAAGTTCACTGCTGCATAAGGTTTAGAGATGGATTTCTTTTTACCGAGATAGTAAACAGGGTGTCTATTTTCACCGATCAATCCACCACATCTTAATATCCAGCTATTATAGTCCAAAAGAAAGTTCTCCACCTCAACTAACTTCTTTGCATTGGCACTTTTCGGTCTCACCTTTGAATCCTCATCTATTTTAGCAGGTCTGTTTCCATAAACAGAAGTTGAGGAAATAAAAATGATCCTGAGAGAAGGATTTTCTTTAAGTGCAGCAGCAAAAAACATCTTACACAATTCTGCATAATCATCTATTTTAGAAGGAGGAACCGTAAAGATCAGGTCGGACGTATCTTTAATTGGTAGATGATTCATATGTCCATCTAACTTAAAATTGAACAGTTCAGCCTTCTCTCTTAATTGAAGGTTGATCTTCTCCTTATTTCTTGAAGTTGCCCAAAAATCAGCTTTGTGATGATAATAGTTCACAAAACTTGAAGCTAACCTTCCCAAACCAATTATTCCCAATCTATTCATCAAAGGATTTCAATTACTTTTGTTGACCAATTTTCAGCCATGGCATTCGACTTTCATAAAGATAAGCAGACCTACATTAAATACCAGTATGAAAATGCTGAACAGTATGTTATTCCATTTATAGAAAGAAAGCTAAAGCTAGAGGAAGGGATGGAAGTGATGGAAATAGGATGCGCTGAAGGAGGAGTCCTAAAGGCATTTATCGATAGGGGTTGCAGAGGAACCGGTGTAGAGCTGATGCCTGCAAGGTATGAAATGGCCAAAGAGCTATTGAAAGAAGAAATAGCAAGTGGTAAGGCAGAAGTGATCCAAAAGAATATCTACGATCTGGATGTTGATTCCGGTTATCAAGGACGTTACGACCTGATCGTCTTGAAAGATGTGATCGAACACATCCATGATCAGGATAAGGTTTTGTCCTATTTGAGAAAATTCTTAAAGGCCGGTGGAAGTATCTTTTTTGGCTTTCCTCCTTGGCAAATGCCCTTTGGAGGACATCAACAAATTGCGAAGAATAAACTCTTAAGCAGGCTTCCCTATTACCATCTGCTGCCAATGAGTTTATACAAGGGAGTGCTTAAAAGCTTGGGTGAAAAGACCAAAACAGTGGAAGATCTTGCCGAGATCAAGGAGACCGGCATTAGTATCGAACGTTTTGAAAAGCTTTTAAAAAAGAACTCCTACTCAACAACTGAGAAGGAGTTCTATTTGATCAATCCGATCTATAAATACAAGTTTAATCTTAACGCCAAGAAGCAATATTCTTGGTTGTCATCCATTCCGTATTTCAGGAATTTCCTGACTACTTGTGTCTATTATTTGGTTAAGAAGGAGGAATAGAGCTTAAGAAGCTTTTTGATCTTGTTCCCTTTT
>JAUIGQ010000059.1 GCA_030429925.1 Bacteroidia bacterium
GTAAGCAGTCTTTCTTGCATCCAATGACTCGATCAAGCACATATCAACCAACTTTTGATCATGTAGGAAGTAAAGTGCAACAAGGTCGGCTCTTCCCTCTTCTAAGGTAGAAGCGTAATTCTTCAACGTTTCCTTGGTGGTACCAACGCCATCATTCACTTTCCCAGAAGCGTGACCGATAACTTCGTGAAGATCGGTGTGCAAAAGATCTGCTACTCCGCCGTATTTCTTGGCTCTATCGATCTCTTCTTGAGACCATGCAAATTCTCCCAATGAGCTCTTTCCTTCTTTAGAGGACATCTCATAAGCATGAACAATGTTTCCTAAGCTTACACTCTTAGAACCGTGTTCCTGACGAACCCAGTTGTTGTTAGGAAGATTGATCCCAATGGGTGTAGATGGTGATGCATCACCTGACTCTACTACAACAGTGATCACTTTTCCGGTAATCCCTTTAACATTGGCCTTCTTATGCTCTGCCATGATTGGTGAATTGTCCTCGAACCACTGAGCTTCTTTACTAACGGCTTCAATTCTCTTGGTTGCCTCCATATCCTTGAAAGAAACCACCGACTCAAAAGAACCTTTATAACTCAATGGATCATTATATACCTCAATAAATCCGTTCACAACGTCAACTCTTGAATTGGTATCATTTACCCATGCAATATTGTATTGATCCCAATCCTTTACATCTCCGCTTTTGTAATATGTGATCAATCTGTCCAGGGCTAATTTTTGTCCTTCATTTTCAGCAACAGAAGAAGCCTTTTCCAACCAATAAACGATCTTTTCTATAGCATCTGAGTATAATCCTCCTATCATATAAGTCTTCTCAACTACTTTTCCATCTTCCTTTACAAGCTTAGTGTTCAGACCATATTCAGGCTGATTTCCATCAACCTTATCAATGGATTTATAATAATTCTCCACTTCAGCCTGTGTAAGATTCGGTTCGTAGAAGTTGACAGCAGAGGTGGCCACAATATCCGCTTCTGAATCCAGGTTCACTTTTTTAGGATCCTTGTTTGGCTCGAAGATCACAGCTGATAATCTCTCTATCATCTGCTCCTTTGTCTGGCTTTCTTTCAAAGGCAATTGATCTTCTGAAAGAGAATTCACAGCCTTTTCAAAGAACTCACGACTGAACTCAGGTTCAAATTTGTGATTGGAGTAATGATGATGAACCCCATTGGAGAACCAAAATCGCTTCACATACTCCAAGAACTTTGGATAGTCAGCTTCTGCTGCTAATGCTTCTTCATTTTTAACAATGGCCTCAAATAGCTTTCTCAATTGTAGGTTGTGACGGTAATTCTGATCATACATGATATCTCTACCGGCCAAAGCAGCTTCATATAAATAGTACAACAACTCCTTTTTCTTTGGATCCAAATCTTCAAATCCTGGGATCTGATATCTAATCAGTCTTAGATCGGCAAACCTATCTGCCGTATATTTAAAATCATCGGAATGCTCTGTTGAATGAGCTTCCTTACTTTCTTCAACTTTCTTGGGCTCTTGATTACATGCTGCTAACATAAATAGCAATGAGCCGGCTATCAATAAATTTTTCTTCATGGTATATTTTTTCGAGATGAGCGAAGATAATGCTTTCAGCTATTCTTTTAGTCGCTTTTATGTTGGTTTTTCAACAGAAAGTCCTCCAGATCTTCCTTTTCAATTTTCTCACAGTGCTCTTCATAATTATAAAGAAGATCATGAATGAAATTTCGGTCCGGTAAGATCTTAGCTGTGAAAAGGTGTTTTTCAATTTTGTTGAATTCCAATTTATACTCAATGAATTCACTCTTTCCTAGGATCTCGAAATAACTGAGTCCGTTCTTGTACTTTCTGAATTGGGGAAAAACCATCGGCCAAATATAGCACTTGTTAAAAATTCGTTAAGTAAATTTAGACCAATGGATAAAAATCTATTTTAGTCGGTATGAAAAGATCGTACATCCGTCTGATCATCTTCTTTGCTGCCTTTACGGTCATTGGCATTTTTAGCTTCCAGATCTACTGGGTGAACAAGGCCTTTGGACTGCAGCAAAAGCAATTCGATGAAAGAGTGCATGTAGCCCTTACAGAAGTAGTATCTGAAGTTCAAAGATTGAACAACGACTCTTCTGACCTTTATGAGCCTGTAAAACAGATCACCAGCAATTATTACCTGGCTTCAACCAATGATACTCTTCACCCTTTTGTACTCGAGAATCTTTTGAGGAAAGAATTTGATGCTAGAAATCTTGCCACCGACTTTGAATATGTAGTTTACGATTGTTTCACCGACTCTATTATGTTAGGAAGGTCTGTTGATCTGGAAGCAGAAGCCAAAAGTCTAGTATATAGAACCTCTAACAATGCTAAATGGAACAAGGCATCTCACTACTTTGGGGTTTATTTCCCCTCTAAGGAGTTGTATGTTGTCAAGGACATGAATATATGGATCGTCTCTACCATATTCCTCTTGTTGGTGATCGTCTTTTTCAGCTATACTATATGGGTAATTCTTAAACAAAAAAGACTTTCGGAGATCCGTACAGATTTCATCAACAATATGACACATGAGTTGAAAACACCAATCTCTACCATCTCTTTATCTACAGAAGCCTTGAGCAATCCAAATATTGGAAAGGACCCGGTTAGATTGAACAACTATGCAAGGATCATCAAGGAAGAGTCTGAGCGATTAAAGAATCAAGTCGATAAGGTTTTACAGATGGCTACCTTAGATAAGCGGAGAGTTGAATTAAAGAAGGAGAAGGTTAATCTTCACGATATAATTGAGAAGACCGTAACCGGCTTCAATCTCATCTTAGCCGCCAACGAAGGAGAGATCCAATTGGATCTAAAAGCGACCAACCCTATCATTTGGGGAGATCATGTACATCTTACCAACATCCTCTTCAATTTGATCGATAATGCCATTAAGTATTCTGAAAGAAGTCCGGTTATTCAGATCAGCACGGCAGACCATAAAGGAGGAATATACCTGAGAGTAAGAGACAATGGTATAGGTATGAGCAGAGAAGAGCAAAAACATGTATTCGAGAAGTTTTATCGAGTACCAACAGGCGACAAACACGATGTGAAAGGGTTTGGAATTGGACTGAACTATGTGCTAAAAATGGTAAAGCAACATCATGGAAGGATACAATTGAAATCCGAACCAAAGTCGGGGTCCACCTTTAGGATCTTCCTACCAAAATACAAGAATGCAAAGAAGTAAACACAAACTCCTATTGGTTGAAGATGACCTGAACTTGGGTTTTGTGATCAAAGACCAGTTGGAGTCTAATGAATTCAAGGTAGACTGGGCCACCAAGGGCAGAGATGGGTTAAAGAAGGCTCTTAGTGAAGATTACGATCTTGCTATTTTAGATGTTATGCTTCCTGAATTAGGAGGTTTTGAGTTGGCTGAAGAGATCGTTCAAGCAAAACCGGAATTATCCTTTATGTTCTTAACAGCAAAGTCGATGCTGGAAGACAAAGTTAAAGGACTGAGGTTGGGAAAGGATTATCTCACCAAACCATTTGAATTTGAAGAGTTGCTGCAAAGGCTTAGAAATATGCTGAAAGAAGAAACTGTTCAGACTTCGGAAAAGCAAGATCGATTTGAGCTGGGTCTCTATCAATTCGACTATGTCAATCAGTATCTTGAAAAGGATGGAAAAAAGCAAAAACTCACCAAGAAAGAAGCAGATCTCTTAAGAATGCTGGCCCTCAATAAAAATGAAGTAATGAATCGCGAACAAGCACTCAAGGCCATCTGGGGCAGTGATGATTATTTCAATGGCAGAAGTATGGATGTATTCATCTCAAAACTGAGGAAATACCTAAAGGAAGATGAACATCTGCAGATCCTCAACGTACATGGTGTGGGCTTTAAGCTGGTAACTTCATATTGAGGAAGGAGGACGGGAACTGGGAACTGGGAACTGGGAACTGGGAACTGGGAACTGGGTATTTAATATAAAATTCGTCTTTTTAGTTTCTAGTTTCAAAACACTCCATCTTCAGGGTACTTTGCTGTTTTGGTTCTGTAAAATGCAATTATCTCTTCCATATCCTTATCTATATTTCCACTTGGGTGGATAGTTGGACCTATACCGGCGGTCTTAGTTTTATAATCAAGATAACCTAGGATGATCGGTACATTGGCGCCTTCAGCAATGTGGTAAAACCCTCTCTTCCACTCTACTGCCCTTGACCTTGTTCCTTCCGGTGTAACTAAGATGCAGATCTCATCATACTTGTCAAAGAGTTCTACCATTTTGCTCACCATTCCACTTTTGGTAGACCTATCAATGGGAATACCTCCAAAAGCTTTTAAAATGGGACCTAATGGGAAGAAGAACAGCTCTTTCTTGATAGTGAACTTCAGAGGAACATCCATAAGATAGAATGCGGCTCTGGCATACAAAAAATCCCAGTTGCTGGTGTGTGGAGCTGCCACCATCACCATTTTCTTCATTAGTGGGTAATCAGTCACCAGCTTCCAGCCTGTGATCCAGAAGATAAAACGTGAGATCAGCTTCATCCGACAAAAGTATAGATTCAAGAACTAAGAGACTTATGCATTTGAAATTCAACTTTATGGTAGTCTGACAAAAATGTTATAACTTCAATAGAGTGATGGTAAAAAACTTCCCTTTTTGGTGGAAGCAGAGCATTTATGCAGTCTGTTTCATATTCGGTTCTTGTAGTATTTCTGCACAAGTAAATGCAGAAAATGGAGCTACTTCAGTTGCATTATCTTCAGCTGATCTTTTTCTGATCAACCCCTGGACTGTCAATACTAATCCTGCCCTTCTTGGAAAGCTAGATTTCAGAAGTCTTGGTGTAAGCTACTACTCTCCTTATCAGATCAATGAACTAAGCAGCAGAAACATAGTATTATCTGCCCCTTTTAAAAATTCGGGAATAGGATTGAGCTTAGCCCAGTTTGGATATGAGAAATACAGAGAAGATAAGTGGAATCTTTCCTACGGGCAGAATTTTGGAGAAAGGTTCAGCATGGGAGTTCAAGTCAACTACTTAAAGACCTCCATCCTGGAGCCCTATGGCAGTCATGGCAGCTTTTCCTTCAATATGGCTCTTTTCACAAAGCTCAGTCAACAAATAGAGCTGGCAGCCATGGCTATCAACCCCACTAACAGTAAGAAGGATACCGAAGGAAAAGAGTCCTATCCCCAAAAGTTCCAATTGGGAATAAACTATCTACCCTTAGATCAATTATCTGTCATTCTAAAGTTGGAAAAAGAACATTTTCACCCCCTGCAAATTGCAGCGGCCATTCGCTATCTGACTCCTAAAAAAGTAGACTTGAACATAGGGTACGCCGATGAGCTAAGCAGTTTCTCTTTTGGAATTGGCATTCCTCTTAAAAGTTTCAAGTTCGACATTTCTTCCACCTACAGCTATCAATTGGGCTTTACTCCTGCAATTTCATTGGCCTTTGAATCATTCAGGAAAAAGCAGAAAAGTGAAAAGAATTGAAAGAAAAAAACTTATTCAACTGATCTGTGCAGTATTTCTATTGGTCAATAAGATTCATGGACAGAAGCAAAAAGAGATTGACAGAGAAGAGCTCAGAAGACTTATTGAAGAAAGAATTGAGTTCATGTCATCAGATCAAATTGAAGCTGAAGCAGATTATCTAAATCTATTTCAGAGTTTAGAATACTACTATTACCACCCAATCAATCTCAACAGAACAAATGCAGAAGAATTGAGACAACTGGAGCTGATCAATGAAATACAGATCCAACGACTTTTGAAGCATATAGAAGAGAATGGGGATCTATTGGCTCTTGAAGAATTACAGAGCATTAAAGGCTTTGATCTGCAAAGCATTCACATGCTCCGCCCCTTTTGCTCGGTATCAGATGCCGAAAAATATTCCAAGCCAAATCTCCACACAGTTTTGCATGAAGGAGAATCGAACCTGCTCCTCAGGTCAACCAGACTAATTGAGCAAAAGAAAGGTCCTTTCTTAGGCAATCCTTGGGGACTCTATTCTCGCTATAGATTTCAATACTACAAACGACTATCTCTAGGAATAACAGCTGAAAAAGATCCGGGTGAAGAGTTTTTCAAAGGAAGTCAGAAGAAGGGATTTGATTTTTATTCGGCTCATCTGTTCATACAAGACTTCAAGGGCATCAAACAACTGGCAGTTGGAGATTACCAAGCCCAGTTTGGACAAGGACTTACTTTTTGGCCCGGTTTGGCATTTAGCGGAGGGTTGGGAGTCAGCAGTCTGAAAAGAGCAGCTAGAAATTTAGTTCCCTACACTTCAGCACAGGAAGATCAATTCTTAAGAGGAATTGGTATTACCATGGAAAAAGGGAAGATCGAGACAACCGTCTTTCTATCTAGAAAAAAGATTGGAGGTACCCTTGTGATAGATGAGATCAGTGGAATTCAAAAGATCAGCTCACTTTATACGAATGGACTTCACCGAACAATCAATGAACTGGAAAAGAAAGAGAGAACAAGAGAAGAACTACTTGGATTTCATTCTAGTTATCGTTCACGGAGATTTGAACTGGGATTCACCGCCGTTGGAAGAAGATTAGAATTTGAGCAATCCATAAAAGAGCAGCCCTATCAGAAGTATTACCCAAGAGATAAAGAGCAATTGAACATGGGAATCGACTATTCCTATTATCTGAACAATTGTCTTTTTTACGGGGAAATAAGCAGAAGTGACAATAATGGTTTCTCTATGCTCAACGGGCTAATTTGGGTGCCTAGTAAATATATTGGTGTAGGAATGTTGCAAAGAAACTACGGTAGATATTATACCCCTATAAGTAGCAATGCATTGGGTTCCAACAGCAGGAACAGCAATGAAAGAGGAACCTATTTGAATTTAGAACTGAACTTAAGCAGAACAATCTCTTTTCAAAGCAATTCTAACATCTACGCCTATCCATGGCTGAGATATCAGATCGATGCACCTTCAAGTGGAAAGGATCATAGTCTGCAATTGAATTATTGTCCAAGCAGATCCATAACGGCCTATGTTCGATTTAGAATAAAAGAAAGATCGAGGAATTCAACAGAACAAGAGCAAGGCGTTTCTGGACTTCATTCTCAAAAGAATAAAAACCTTCGTCTGCATCTTTCCTACCAGATCACTGAGCATTTGAGAATTCAAAACAGGTTGGAGATCTCTGAATATGAGCTGGAAGAAAAAAAAGAAAATGGCTATTTACTTTACCAGGACCTACAGTATAGTTTTCAAAAATGGCCGATCACTTTGACGGCCAGGTATGCGCTTTTTGAGACAGAGAGCTATCAAAGTCGCATCTATGCATATGAGAACGATATTCTCTATGCATTTTCGATCCCTCCTTATTACGGGGTTGGAAGTAGGTATTATCTGCTTCTGAAGTGGAAAATAAAAAAAGGCATCGATCTCTGGTTTAGGTTTGATCAAACTGCGTATCTTGACAGAGATTCTATCGGTAGTGGTAGAGATGAAATCTTAAGTACTAAACGTTCGCAAATTAAGTCTCAGCTGAGACTAAAGTTTTAAGATGGCAACAAAACCGAGCACTAAACGCTCGTTCTATCTGGTCGATATGGCCTTAATGGTAGCAATTGGATTACATTTCCTTTTGTTAAACGATACTTTTTTCACCATTCTTCTCTTTTTTACCGGACTATTGAATTTGATCGCCTATTTGCAATTGCCAGAAAAGGTTAGTGACAGAAGCATCTTCATCAACTTCTTCAATGGTTTTTTACTCATGATCACCTCTTATAATTATAGTGAACAGAATATGAAAGCGTGGTTGATCATTTGTGCGATCCTCTGCGCTGCCTATTTCTTTGCATCCGCAAGACAATACTTCCTAAGGGCGCGATATAGAAGATTCAAAAAGAACAAGTTAAAACGCTTTAAATAGCTTCGCCCAGCTTAATTCCTAGCTTGGAGACCTCTTGCCAAAAGGTGGGAAAACTCTTTACTACAACAGAAGGAACATCTAGGTCAAGGCTTTGGTAGATCATTACTAAAGGAGCAAGACACATGGCTACACGGTGGTCGTTATGAGAAGATATCTCAATGGTTTCAATACCTTTCTTCACTTCATTGATAGAAAGCTTTAACAGGTCATCCTCCTCCTCCCAATCTATATCTGCTAGTTTTTCAAGCTCCGACCTCAAGGCATCCAGTCTATTGCTTTCTTTCACCCTTAAACTGGAAATACCCTTTATCTTGACCGATGGCAGCAGATAGGCTGCTGTAACTGCAAAAGGCAAGATCAGATCAGGATGGTCTTTTAAATTGATGGAAAGAGGAACTGCATCATAAGAATGCCTGCTTAGCCTCACTCCTCTATTACTAAAATAAGAGCTAATACCAAGAGATTCAAAAATATCAACGCAATAAGCATCTCCTTGCAAGCTATCTTCTTTAAGGTCATTAATAAAGACCTCTCTATAGGAAGATAAGGCAAAAGCCTGATAGATAAATGCAGCAGATGACCAGTCAGATTCTATCTTAAATGCACTAGTTAACCTATAATCCCCTTCTCTTACCCTGATGGTATTGCCGCTTTGCTCCCACACTATTCCCGCTTTTCTCATTAAAGACAAAGTCATGTCAACATAAGGCTTTGAGGTTGGATTAAGCATTTCTATTTTCAATCCATCTTCAACATAAGGGGCAATTAGAAGCAGGGCAGAAACAAATTGAGAGCTCTTTGAAGAATCAATTCTAATCTTCTTCTTATATAGCTTAGATCCTTTGATCTTCAGAGGAGGAAATCCATCTTCTCCTTTGTAATCTATTTTCGCACCTAAACGCCTTAAAGCTTTTACCAAAGGAGCTATTGGTCTTTCGAACATTCTTTCAGAACCGGTAAGCAAAACTCTTTTGCCTTTCTTAATAGAAAAATAGGCTACTAGAAAGCGATAAACCGTACCCGCATTATCTGCATTCAATTCATTCTCATCAGAATTTAGAAATTTGATCATCAAGCGTGTATCATCGGCTTCTGAAAGATTGCGGAGATCAAAGGGTTTAGAGGCCAAAGCCTGCATGATCAACAGTCGATTGCTTATACTCTTTGAGGCAGGTAATTCAATTGGTTCTGCAACAAGCTTTTCGGAATAGAACAACCTAAAACTCATTGCGATAGTAATTTAATGCTTCTAACACTTCCTTCTCCTTGACCTCTTGGTCATATGTCGCATCGCCAATACTTCTTAAAAGCGTAAAGATCAACTTCCCTCCCTTGTTCTTTTTATCATGTTTAAGGTAAGAGATCAGCTCAGTTTGATCTTCTTGACTCCAGTTGAGCTTTGGATAGACCTTTTTGATCAATCTTTCAATTTCTTTCCTTTCTCCTTCTGCAAGACCTGTGCTTTTTTCTGAAATGTAGCTTTCGGCTACCATTCCGGCAGCAACTGCAAATCCGTGAGGAATAGGACTGCCCTTTTCAATAAAATAGCTTTCAATGGCATGACCGATATTGTGTCCAAAATTCAACAGCTTCCTTTCCCCCTTTTCAAATGGATCGTTTCTGACGATATCTTCTTTCAAGCTTGCACCCCTCAAGATCAACTTTTGATCAATCGAGCTTGGATCTAGCTCTTGCAAGCTGTTCCAAAAACTACTATCAGAGATCAATGCATGCTTGTACAATTCAGCCAAACCACTTTTGAGCTCTTCCTCTTCCAATGTGTTTAAGAAATCATGCAGAATGAAGATCGCCTTTGCTTGATTGATCACTCCCAGTTGGTTCTTCAGACCTTTGTGATCTACACCGCACTTCCCTCCTATGCTTGCGTCAACCATAGCAAGAAGGCTTGTTGGCAGATGAATAAAATCAATCCCTCTTTTATAAATAGAAGCACAAAAGCCTCCCAGATCACAGATCATTCCCCCACCAAGATTGATCAATAGAGAATGACGATCAGCACCAAGCTCAGCAAGTTCTTCACATATACCAATAGCTGTGTTGATGTTCTTATGCTCCTCTCCGGCCTTCCTTTCTATTAAGTGGTAACCAAGCTCTTCCCTTTCAAAATTCCTTTGAAGAATTGGATAACAATGCTTTTTGGTATTGGAGTCGCAAAGAATAAAAATGGAAGAATATTCCGAACTCTTCAAGAGTTCAAACAATGCAATAGCCTGTTCATCCAACAAGTGGATTTTTGGCAGATCCACAGCCGCTTCCATCATATGATCAAAGCTACACAAGAAATTGTGTATGTATACTTCTTTGTGGAAATTGGTCGAGTGAAAAAGATCGGACTCATATCAGATACTCACTCCTTTCTACATCCCAGAATTGAACATCATTTCAAAGAATGTGATGAGATCTGGCATGCCGGCGATATAGGCAATATAGAGCTTGCTGAAAAGCTAGAAGGAATGAAGCCTTTCAGGGCAGTTTATGGGAACATTGACGGACATGAATTAAGAGCCAGATACCCCAAAAACAATCGATTTGAATTGGAGGGAGTAGACATCTGGATGACCCATATTGGAGGTTATCCGGGGAAGTATGATAAAAGAGTTTATTCAGAGATCCAAAAAAATCCTCCTGATCTTTTTATCTGCGGACACTCTCATATTTTAAAGGCAATGCCCGATAAAAAGCTCGGACTGCTTCATCTTAATCCGGGTGCAGCAGGTAAGGTTGGGTTTCACAGTGTGCTTACCATCATGCGCTTTGAGTTGGAAAATGGAAAAGCTCAGAATTTGGAAGTAATAGAGCTAGAGAAAAGAGTTTAGGGGAATTGTCTTGATTGGAGGATTGTCTTGATTGGAGGATTGTCTTGATTGTCTTGATTGTCTTGATTGGTGAATTGTCTTGATTGACTTGATTTTCATAAACAGGCTCTACCTAATACCAACTTTAGGCATTCGAAACTCCCAACTCCCAGCTTCAGATCATCTGATCCTATCCGCTGCTCTAACAAGAGCTTCGTCCTTCTTGATCGACCTAATTGCCAGATAGATAAAGATCATTGGAATCAATCCCAAATAAGTGCCAATCCCATACTCTATATGGATGTTCTCAACATTCTGAAAGACAGAAAGGGCATCTTCAGTAAAATAAAAGATGCTTGCCACCAACATTGCTTGCAAGAATAAGTTTAGCTGAGACAATTTGATCTGTAGCTGTCTTTTCTTGTACATCAGGATGACCACCAAACTTAGCAGCATGCTTAGTACAACCATGCTCATCAGTATGCCGGTTGAATAGACCACATCCTGTGTTCCATCAACAAAGACTCCCCTAAGTGTGAATGGATTTTGCCAATGCTCATCCCCTACAAAAACAGCCAAGTCTGTCATAAAAAGAAGGCCGTTTAAAAGAATAGCGATCAATAGAAATAAGGTTTGAATTCTTTGCCACATATTGAGTTGTTTTAGCTAATTGCAAATAAACAAAGAATATCAAAGAGATTTTTTCGTTTTTTGTAGTCGAATGGATTCCGGAAAAGCAGCCTTTAAAATACTGTCTGATAAGCTAAGAGCAGAATTGCCCTTTTGTCTTCACTATGAATGGTGGGAAGAGGTAGTCCAATCAGATTGGGAAGTGGCTTATGTTGGAGAGGGTAAAGACATCAAAGCTGTATGGCCATTTATGGTGAAAAAGAAGGGTCCTTGGAAAATGATCTGTCAGCCACCATTTACTCCTTATGGAGGACCCATCTTCAATTATCCCGAAGACCAAAAGTTAGAAAGAAGATATAGTTGGGAGCAGAAAGTAACGGCAGAATTGATCGAACAGTTAGGAGAATATTCTGAACTTTTGATCAATTGTCGACTCAGCTTGCAAAACACCCTTCCTTTTATTTGGAAAGGATTTGAGGACAAGAAGAAGTTCACTTATCTGCAAGATCTGCAGCAATCTGAAGAGGATATCTGGAGCGGATTTAGAGAAAATATTCGTCGACAGATCCGCAAGGGGGAAAAAGAGCTGACTATATCCAATTCCTCTGATGCTCAATTAATGGGAGAGCTTTTACAACAAAGCTTTATAAGTCAGGAAGAAAGTTACCCCATTGAAGATGAGAGCGTTTATTTGAGGATCTTGAATTATCTACATAAATACAATTGCGGTGAATTTCTACAGGCAAGGGATGAAAAAGGTGAGGTTCATGCCATGATCGTTTGGCTCCACGATTCCTCATCTGCCTACTATCTGATCGGTGGTTCGGCACTCAAGCACAAGAATTCCGGCGCGATGAGCTTGTTACTTTGGGAAGCGATAAAACGCAGCAAGGGTGCTAGTGCGGAATTGAAGCAATTCAATTTTGAAGGAAGCATGATCCCGACGGTTGAGAAGTATTTAAGAGGTTTTGGTGGCCAACTCACTCCCTACTCTTGTCTGATCCACAACCGATCGAATAGTTTGAAGGTCTTGAGGAAGTTGAAAAGGTGACACTGGAATCTGGAATCTGGAATCTGGAATCTGGAATCTGGATATTATGTAAAATTCTGAACTAACATTTTCTACTTTCTACTTCTTAAACCCATATTCCCTTTCCACCTTGGCAATTCTGCTGATATAGGCTTCATACCAATCCTTTCTTCCCCTTGCTTTGGCAATTTGATGATCGGTATTGTGTTTCCATTTCTGAATGGCCTCTAGATCTTTCCAATAGGAAACCGTTATCTCTTTTTTTTCACCTGCACTTTCAATACCTAGAAAACCTTCTTCTTTTTCCGCCAGCTCCCGCATCAAGGCTGAAGTCTCTTCATATCCTTCAAGATCATCGGTGGAAACAGCAGTGAAGATCACTGCATAATAAGGAGGTTCTGGCGTATTGGCGAACATATCTTTGAGAGTCTAGAATCTAGATTCTTACTTGGCATAATTCACTGCTCTCCTCTCTCTGATCACAGTTACCTTGACCTGGCCCGGATAGGTCATTTCTGTTTGGATCTTCTGAGCAATATCAAAGGAAATCCTATCCGCTTCCTCATCACTGATCTTTTCACTTTGAACGATCACCCTTAACTCCCTTCCGGCTTGGATGGCATAGGCTTGCTCAACTCCTTGCTGGGACATTCCAAGATTCTCCAGTTCCTTGATACGATTGATATAAGATTCAACGATCTCTCTCCTTGCTCCCGGTCTTGCACCGGAAACTGCATCACAGACCTGAACGATAGGTGATATAAGCGAAGTCATCTCAATTTCGTCATGGTGAGCACCAATGGCGTTGCACACTTCAGCTTTCTCCTTGTACTTCTCAGCCAGTTTCATTCCCAACAATGCGTGTGGTAATTCCGGCTCATCGTCCGGCACTTTGCCTATATCGTGCAAGAGTCCGGCTCTTTTAGCCAGCTTGGGATTCAGTCCTAATTCAGAAGCCATGGTTGCGCAAAGATTAGCCACCTCTCTAGAGTGTTGCAGTAGGTTTTGTCCATATGACGAACGATACTTCATTCGTCCAACCATTCTCAACAACTCAGGATGCAGTCCGTGTATTCCAAGATCGATACAGGTCTTTTTACCTACATCAATGATCTCATCTTCTAGTTGTTTACGCACTTTCTTAACTACTTCCTCAATCCTGGCCGGATGGATCCTTCCATCTGTTACCAATTGATGCAGTGCAAGTCGCGCTGTTTCTCTTCTTACAGGATCGAAGCAGGATAATATTATGGCTTCCGGGGTATCGTCTACAATGATCTCCACTCCGGTTGCAGATTCCAAAGCCCTGATGTTTCTTCCTTCTCTACCAATGATCCTACCTTTCAGATCGTCTGAATCTATGTTGAATACTGATACGGAATTCTCAATGGCTTGCTCCGTTGCTACTCTTTGAATGGTTTGGATCACCACTTTCCTAGCCTCTTTGTTGGCATTGATCTTTGCTTCCTCTATGGTGTCCTTGATGTGAGCCATCGCCTCAGTTTTGGCTTCTTCTTTCAACACCTCTACCAATTGAGACTTTGCTTCATCTGCAGAAATTCCGGCAGCCTTCTCAAGCATTTCTACCTGCTTTCTCAAGTTTTTATCAAGCTCAGATTGCTTTTGTGAAGCCACCTCTAACTTGCGTTCGAGGTCCTGCTTTTGGTTGGTTAGTTCCTTTTCCCTTTTGTTGTTCTCGTGGAGTTTGTTGTTGAGAGAAGTCTCCTTCTGTTTCACTCGGTTCTCCGCATCGGTCATTTTTCTCTCTCTGCTTGCAATGACCTTTTCATGCTCCTCTTTTAATTGTAAGAACTTTTCCTTGGCTTGAAGGATCTTATCTTTCTTTACTACTTCAGCTTCTGCCTTCGCTTCTTCTAGAATTGTATTGGCTTGCTTCTTATTCCTTGATTTGCTGATCTGAAGGGCGGCAAATATTCCCACTCCCAATCCTACCAACAATCCTATCAAAATATACACTATGTCCATGCTGTCAATTTAAAACATAAAAAACCCGTACAAATTGTTGGTCTGAGTAAACCCCTTTTTCAAAGGATTAGGGCTTTCCGAATGAATCAAACTTCCGACGTCTTTCAGCTTGGTGGCAGCGAAAAATCACCTCGATGAACTCGAGGGTAAATAAGGCCTGTTTTCTTCATTTCTAAGTTAAACCCATAGTAATAATAACGTTGAGTTTACCAAACATAACAATATGCACGGGCAGGTATCTCGGCCATTACGACCGATGTTACTTTTATTTTAAAGAACGCTACAGGTTATCAGAGATCATCTCTTCTATTGCAGTCAAGCGAGCACCAAATTGTTCATCATCAACAAGGCTTTTGCCTTCAATATCGAGAGATTGAGTTGCAAATTGCAGAGCGCACATTGCCAAAAGATCCTGTTTATCTTTAACGGCATAGCTTTGCTCGTACTCCTTTATTCTCTCGTTGATCAAATTAACTGCCTTCCTAATTCCCTCTTCTTCTGAAAGTTTCACCTTCATCGGATAGATCCGGTTGGCTATATTGACCTTTATCGATAATTCCTTTTCGGACACTTTACTGATTTAGTTGAGCGATACACTTATCTACCTCCCGCACGATTTCGTTGATCTTCAACTTGATCTCTCGCTTGTCGTCCTCATCACCTTGACCGGCAATACGCAAGATCTTGTTTTTCTCCTTCAACTCATCTAATTCTTTCGACTTAGCAGCCAGATCATCTTCCAGCTTTTTAAGTCGGTCCT